>NZ_JAUYAN010000098.1 GCF_030693485.1 Bradyrhizobium sp.
GGCATGTCGCTGATCATCTTCGCCGGCATCGTCGTCAACTTCCCGCGCGCCGTGGTCGGCACCATCGAGCAGATGCAGACCGGCCAGATCGGGCTGATCACGATGGCGTTCCTGGTGCTGCTGATGGTCGGCGTGATTGCCGCGATCATCTACGTCGAGCGCGGCCAGCGGCGGATCACGGTGCAGTACGCCAAGCGGGTGGTCGGGCGGCGCCAGTACGGCGGCTCGAGCACCCACATTCCGCTCAAGGTCAACACCGGCGGCGTGATCCCGGTGATCTTCGCCAGCTCGATCCTGACGTTCCCGACGATGATGTCGGGGCTGGCGACCCCGGGCGGCTGGGCCGACGCGGCGATTCGGCAGATCAATTACGGGATGCCGCTCTACAACCTGCTCTACGTGATGAGCATCATCTTCTTCGCGTATTTCTACACCGCCATCATCTTCAACCCGGATGACGTGTCGGAGAACATGCGCAAGTACGGCGGCTTCGTGCCCGGCATTCGACCCGGCAAGCGGACCGCGGAGTACATCGACACGATTCTCGCGCGCATCACGATTGTCGGCGCGGTCTACCTGGCGATGGTCGCGATCATCCCGGAGTGGCTGATGACCGGCTTCAAGGTGGCGCCGATTCCGTTCATCGGCGAGTCGCTCGACGCGATCCTGCCGCGGTTCGTCACCAACGGCCTCGGCGTGACGTTCTTCTTCGGCGGAACGTCGCTCCTGATCGTGGTCAGCGTGACCATGGATACGGTGGCGCAGGTGCAGGGTTATCTGCTCGCCCATCAATATGAGGGACTGATCAGGAAGTCGAAGTTGCGGGGGCGTCGCCGCTGACGTCCGATGCCGCGCATTGCATCGCTTTCGCTATCCGCGCTTCCGCGCTGATCGTAGTTGGCGCTGGGCTGGATTTTGAAGCGAAGGTGCGCGGCGGGCCGCTTACCGAGCCGGGGGGCAATTATCGATGAGACTGATTCTTCTCGGTCCGCCGGGGGCGGGCAAGGGCACCCAGGCACAGCGTCTGGTTCAGAAGCACGGCATCGTCCAGCTCTCGACCGGTGAAATGCTGCGCGCCGCGGTGGCGGCGCAGACGGCTGTGGGCCTCAAGGCCAAGGACATCATGGCCAGTGGCGGCCTGGTGCCGGACGAGATCGTGATCGGAATCATTTCCGACCGTCTCGACCAGCCGGACGCGGTGAAGGGTTTTATTCTCGACGGTTTTCCACGCACGGTGCCGCAGGCCGAGGCGCTCGATGAACTCTTGAAGAACAAGCACATCAAACTCGATGCCGTGGTGGAGTTGCGCGTCAACGAGAGCGCGCTGCTGCAGCGGGTCGAAACCCGGGTCGCCGAGATGCGCGCGCGCGGCGAGGACGTGCGAATCGACGATACGCCGGAAGTGCTGGCGAAGCGGCTGGCGAGCTACCGTTCGCTGACTGAGCCGCTGATTCACTATTATTCGGAACGGCGCAAGCTTCTGACGGTCGACGGTATGATGACCATCGAAGAGGTGACCCGCGAGATCAACCGAATCCTTGCCGCGATCGGCGCGGTCGAAGCCAGGGCCGCCAGGAGAGTGGATGTGGCCAAACGGACCGCCAAGGAAGCCAAATCGGGAGCCAGGAAGGGCGTCAAGAAGGCTGCCAGCAAGGCCGGAACCGGAAAAGCCGCCAAGGCGGCCTCCGGGAAAGCGGCGAAAAAGGCAGCCAAAGGCGCCGGGGCTGCCAAAAAGCCCGCCAAGGCCTCCCGGAAGGCCGGGAAAACGGCCTCCAAAGCGAAAAAATCGGCAGGGAAGGCGTCAGCCAGCTCCAGGGCCCGCGCCGCCGCCAAGACCAGGAAAGCTGCCAAAAAGGTCACGAAAAAGCGAGCTAAACGCTAGAGACGGTTGACGAAACCAAGTTGAATCCTTTAATAAGCCCGGTATCCAGTCGGATTGTTTCCAGACGATGCCGGGCCCCGAGACAACCAAGGGGACGGGCGTCGTGTTCGCGTTTGTGGACACCCGCCCAGAATAGCTAAAAACACAGCCGGTCCCAGGGATCGGCGACAGGAGAGACTGCGTGGCCCGTATTGCCGGTGTGAATATCCCGACCAACAAGCGCGTGCTGATCGCGCTCCAGTACATCCATGGCATCGGCCAGAAGAATGCCGCCGAGATCATCGAGAAGGTCAAGATTCCCGAAGATCGCCGCGTCAATCAGCTGAGCGATCAGGAAGTGCTGCAGATCCGCGAAGTGATCGACCGCGACTATCTGGTCGAAGGCGACCTGCGTCGCGAGACCGGCATGAACATCAAGCGTCTGATGGATCTCGGCTGCTATCGCGGCCTGCGGCATCGCCGCGGATTGCCGGTGCGCGGCCAGCGTACCCACACCAACGCGCGCACGCGCAAGGGGCCGGCCAAGTCGATCGCCGGCAAGAAGAAGTAATTTCGCGAATAGCGAATTGGCGGGCGGCGAATAGTTTCTATTCGCTGACCGCTTTTCAGGTGTAGCCGCTGGCATTACGGCGGCGTTGAGATCTTAGGAAAGGTTCTGGAATGGGCAAGGAAGCCACCCGCGTACGTCGCCGTGAGCGCAAGAACATTGCATCCGGTGTTGCGCACGTGAACTCGTCGTTCAACAACACGACCATCACCATCACCGACGCGCAGGGCAACACCATTGCCTGGTCGTCGGCCGGCACGATGGGCTTCAAGGGCTCGCGCAAGTCGACCCCTTACGCCGCGCAGGTTGCTGCGGAAGACGTCTCCAAGAAGGCGCAGGAACATGGCATGCGCACGCTGGAAGTTGAAGTTGCTGGTCCGGGTTCGGGCCGCGAATCGGCGCTTCGCGCGCTACAGGCGGCGGGCTTCACCGTCACATCGATCCGCGACGTGACCACGATCCCGCACAATGGTTGCCGTCCGCGCAAGCGCCGGCGCGTTTGATTTTACGACCGCGGGCGGCATCGCCGTCCCGCGATGACTTTTGCAGTGTATTTGACGCGGCCTGATCCGCGTTCTCCAACGCCAGTGATGTAGACGGCATGGGTGAAACAGTGACGATCCAGAAAAATTGGCAAGAACTTATTCGGCCGAACAAGCTCCAGGTAACGCCGGGCACCGACGCGAATCGCTTCGCGACGCTGGTCGCCGAGCCGCTCGAGCGCGGCTTCGGCCAGACTCTCGGCAACGCGCTGCGCCGCATCCTGCTGTCCTCGCTGCAGGGTGCTGCGGTACAGTCGGTTCACATCGACGGCGTGCTGCACGAGTTCTCCTCGATCGCTGGCGTTCGCGAGGACGTCACCGACATCGTGCTCAACATCAAGGACATCTCGATCAAGATGCAGGGCGAAGGCCCCAAGCGCATGGTCGTGAAGAAGCAGGGCCCGGGCGTCGTCACCGCCGGCGACATCCAGACCGTCGGCGATGTCGTGGTGCTCAATCCCGACCTGCAGATCTGCACGCTGGACGAGGGCGCCGAAATCCGCATGGAATTCACGGTCGCTGCCGGCAAGGGCTACGTCGCCGCCGAGCGCAACCGTCCCGAGGATGCGCCGATCGGCCTGATCCCGGTCGACAGCCTGTTCTCTCCGGTCCGCAAGGTCTCCTACAAGGTCGAGAACACCCGCGAGGGCCAGATCCTCGATTACGACAAGCTGACCATGACCATCGAGACCAACGGCGCGATCTCGCCCGATGACGCGGTGGCTTATGCCGCGCGCATCCTGCAGGACCAGCTCAACGTGTTCGTGAACTTCGAGGAGCCCCGCAAGGAAGTGGCGCAGGAGATCATCCCCGATCTCGCGTTCAACCCGGCGTTCCTGAAGAAGGTCGACGAACTCGAATTGTCGGTGCGTTCGGCGAACTGCCTGAAGAACGACAACATCGTCTACATCGGCGACCTCGTGCAGAAGTCGGAAGCGGAGATGCTCCGTACCCCGAACTTCGGCCGCAAGTCGCTGAACGAGATCAAGGAAGTGCTGGCCCAGATGGGTCTGCATCTCGGCATGGAAGTGCCCGGTTGGCCGCCGGAGAATATCGACGAGTTGGCCAAGCGCTTCGAAGACCATTACTGAGTTTTCGTCGTTCCGGGGCGATGCGCAGCATCGAACCACAGATGCGCAATTGCGCATCGGGGAATCTCGAGATTCCGGGTTCGCGCTTCGCGCGTCCCGGAATGACACCCGGGCGAACGCAGGCGGCCCACCTGAGCAGATTGTCCGACGAGCCGTCGCGACAGAGTAAACATTGAGGAATTCAACATGCGTCACGGCAAGGTTCATCGGAAGCTCAACCGCACCGCGGAGCATCGCAAGGCGATGTTCGCCAACATGTGCGCGGCGCTGATCAAGCACGAGCAGATCGTCACCACGCTGCCGAAGGCCAAGGAGCTTCGCCCGATCGTGGAGAAGCTGGTCACGCTCGGCAAGAAGGGCGGCCTCTCGATGCGCCGCCAGGCGATCTCCGAGATGCGCGACCTCGACCAGGTCCGCAAGCTGTTCGACGTGATCGCGACCCGCTACAAGGACCGCCAGGGCGGCTACACCCGCATCATCAAGGCCGGCTTCCGCTACGGCGACAACGCGCCGATGGCCGTGATCGAATTCGTCGACCGCGACGTCGACGCCAAGGGCCTCGACTCCGGACCGGTGCAGGAAAAGTCCGCCGAAGCGGCGTAAGCTTCCCGAAACAGCTTTTGAAAAGCGGCGCCCGGTGCGCCGCTTTTTTATGGGTATCACCGATCATAGCGATCTGGGCAGAGCAATGAGCCGATTCTGGAGCAGCCTGACGTACGACCTCCGACCCTACGTCCCGGGCGAACAGCCCCGCATCGCGGATCTGGTCAAGCTCAACACTAATGAAAATCCGCTCGGTCCTTCGCCGCGCGTGCTGGAAGCGATCCGTGGCGAGGCGACTGATGCGCTGCGGCTGTATCCGGACCCGCAGGCCACAGCGCTGCGGGCTGCCCTGGCCAGCTACCATCAGGTCCAGCCCGAACAGGTGTTCGTCGGCAACGGCTCGGACGAGGTGCTGGCGCACGCCTTTGCAGCACTGCTGAAGCACGATACGCCGTTGCTGTTCCCTGACATCACCTACAGTTTCTACCCGGTCTATTGCCGCCTGTTCGGCATCGCCTTTGAAGCCGTGCCGCTTGATGCGGCCTTGAACATCCGCGTCGCGGATTACCTGCGGCCGGCCGGCGCGCTCATCATCCCCAATCCGAATGCGCCAACCGGCGTTGCGTTGTCTCGGGCCGAGATCGCGACCCTGCTGGCGCAACATCCCGACGCGCCCGTGGTCATCGACGAGGCCTATGTCGATTTCGGCGCCGAGACCGCGATTCCGCTGGTCGCCTCGCACCCGAACCTGCTGGTCGTGCAAACCATGTCCAAGTCCCGAGCGCTGGCGGGCCTGCGTGTCGGCTATGCGATCGGCGACGCCGACCTGATCGAGGCACTCACAAGGGTGAAGGACAGTTTCAACTCCTATCCGCTCGGCCGGCCCGCCCAGGCCGGCGCCATCGCCTCGCTGCAGGACGAAGCCTGGTTTCAACAGAGCCGGGCTCGCGTGATCCAGGGCCGGGAGCGGCTGAACGGAGGACTGGTCGCGCTTGGCTTTGACGTGTTGCCGTCCTCCGCCAACTTCGTCTTCGCGCGTCATCCGGAGCATGAGGGCGCAGCACTTGCCGCGGCACTGCGCCAACGGGCGGTGATCGTCCGCCATTTTTCCGCAGCCCGCATCTCCGGCTATCTACGGATCACCGTGGGCAGCGACGAGCAAATCGATCGGCTGTTGTCGGAACTATCGGAAATTTTGGGCAACGATCGTAGGGTGGGTTAGCCGAAGGCATAGCCCACTACTATCGGACGATCCGAGCGACAAAACTGGTGGGTTACGCTGCGCAAACCCACCCTGCGCAAATCGTTACCAACCCTCGAGCACGATCTTGCCGCGCGACTTGCCGCTCTCCAGTAACGCATGGGCGCGCTTCAGATTGGCAGCGTTGATGGCGCCGAACGCCTGGTCGAGCGTGGTGCGCAGCACACCCTTGTCGATCAGGTCGGCGACGTCGTTGAGCAAATTGTGCTGGGCGATCATGTCGGGCGTCTGGAACGATGAGCGCGTGAACATCGACTCCCAGTGCACCGAAACCGCCTTGCCCTTGAAGACACTGAACGTGAATTCCTGGGGATCGTCGATCAGGCCGAACTTGCCCTGCGGCGCAATGATGTCGGCCAATGCCTTGTAGTGCTGTTCGGTATTGGTGAGGCTGGCGATCAGCGCCACCGGCGGCAGTTTGAGTTTTTCGATCTGCTCCTTCATCGGCCTGGCGTGGTCGATCACCGCATGCGCGCCAAGATCGAGACACCATTCTTGCGATTCCGGTCGCGAGGCGGAGGCTACGACGGTAAGGCCGGTGAGCCGACGCGCGAGCTGGATCAGGATTGAGCCGACGCCGCCGGCGCCGCCGATGATCAACAGCGTGCGCGGATCGACGCTCTTGCCGGGTACCGCACCCAAACGGTCGAACAGCAATTCCCATGCGGTGATCGAAGTCAGGGGCAGGGCGGCGGACTGCGCGAAAGAAAGCGTCTTCGGCTTGGCGCCGACGATGCGCTCGTCGACCAGGTGAAATTCCGAATTGGTACCCTGGCGCAGGATCGAGCCGGCATAGAACACCTCGTCGCCCGGCTTGAACAGCGTGACGTCGGGGCCTATCGCGTCGATGATCCCGGCGGCGTCATAGCCCAGGATCTTGGTTTGGCCCGCCGGGGGTGCGGCGCGCTTGCGCACCTTGTAATCGACCGGATTGGCCGAAATGGCCTTTACGGCGACGCGGATGTCGCGGCCCTTCGGTTCCGGCTTGGCGGCCTCGAAATCGACCAGCGAGCTGGCGTCATCGATGGGAAGCGATTTCTGGTATCCGACGGCCTTCATTGGGCGGTTCTCCTTGTCGCCGGCGGCTATACGCCGGTGCTCCCGCTTTACCTGCGGTTTCAGGGCCGAAATTGCAAGGTTTGAGCGTAAAACGCGCTCCGATCAGCGAATTGCGCCCCGATGAATCGGGCCATAACCGGCCGATCGAGCCTCGCAATTGCTTCTATTCGCGGGCCGGTACGCCTATATTCGCACCATCAAATCCCCAGGGAATTTTTTCATGCTTGTTGTTCGTATGATCGCGGCCTTGCTGGCCCTTGCGGCCGCTTCCGTCCCGGCGATGTCGCAGGACCGCCGCGTGCCGAATTCACCCGTGGAGCTGCGGCTGTCCTACGCGCCGATCGTGCAGCGGGTGCAGCCGGCGGTGGTCAACGTCTATGCCGCCAAGGTGGTGCAGAACCGCAATCCGCTGCTGGATGATCCGATCTTCCGCCGCTTCTTCGGCGTTCCCGGCCAGCAGCCGGAGCAGATGCAGCGCTCGCTCGGATCCGGCGTGATGGTGGATTCATCCGGCCTCGTCGTGACCAACAACCACGTCATCGAAGGCGCCGACCAGGTCAAGATTTCGCTCTCCGACAAGCGCGAATTCGAGGCCGAGATCGTGCTGAAGGACAGCCGCACCGATCTCGCGGTGTTGCGGATCAAGGATGGCAAGGAGAAATTCGCGACACTCGATTTCGCCAATTCGGACGAGTTGCTGGTCGGCGACGTCGTGCTGGCGATCGGAAATCCGTTCGGCGTCGGACAGACGGTGACCCACGGCATCATCTCGGCGCTGGCGCGAACGCAAGTCGGCATCACCGACTACCAGTTCTTCATCCAGACCGACGCCGCCATCAATCCCGGCAATTCCGGCGGTGCGCTGGTCGACATGGCCGGCAAGCTCGTCGGCATCAACACCGCGATCTTCTCGCGCTCCGGCGGCTCGCAGGGCATCGGCTTTGCGATCCCCGCCAACATGGTGCGCGTCGTGGTCGCCTCCGCCAAGAGCGGCGGCAAGGCGGTGAAGCGGCCGTGGCTCGGCGCCCGGTTGCAGGCGGTGACGCCCGAGATCGCCGAGACGCTGGGGCTCCGCGTTCCCTCCGGCGCGCTGGTCGCCAACGTCACGGCGGGCAGCCCGGCGGCGCGGGCAGGGCTGAAACTGTCCGATCTGGTGGTCGCGATCGACGGCCAGACCGTCGACGATCCCAGCGGCTTCGACTATCGCTTCGCCACCCGTCCGCTCGGCGGCAACGCGCAGATCGACGTGCAGCGCGCCGGCAAGACCGTGAAGCTGACGGTGCCGCTCGAAACCGCGCCCGACACCGGGCGCGACGAGATCGTCCTGACCTCACGCTCGCCGTTCCAGGGCGCCAGGGTAGCGAACATTTCGCCGGCGGTGGCGGACGAATTGCGCATTGATGCCGACACCAAGGGCGTAGTGGTCACCGAACTCGCCGATGGCGCAACCGCCGCCAGCGTCGGTTTCCAGAAGGGCGACATCATCCTGGCCGTCAACAACCAGAAGATCGCCAGGACCAGCGATCTTGAAAAGGCGACGCGCGAGAGCGCGCGGCTCTGGCGCATCATCGTCGTGCGGGGCGGCCAGCAGATCAACGTCACGCTCGGCGGATGAGCCCGAAGCGCCCACGCGAAAGCGCCAACCTGTTCGCCGCCGCAGGGATGGAACAGGACGCGCCGCGTCCGTTGCCGGACCGGTTGCGCCCGGCCGTGCTGTCGGACGTGGTCGGTCAGGACCATATCCTCGGACCCGACGGCGCGCTGACGCGGATGCTGGCGACGCGGACGCTGGGCTCGCTGGTGTTCTGGGGACCGCCCGGTACCGGCAAGACCACGGTGGCGCGGCTCTTGGCCGATGCGACCGAGCTGCATTTCGAGCAGATATCCGCGGTGTTTTCCGGCGTCGCGGACCTGAAGAAAGTATTCGATGCCGCCCGCGCCCGGCGCGAGATGGGCAAGGGCACGCTGTTGTTCGTCGACGAGGTTCACAGATTCAACCGCGCGCAGCAGGATTCGTTTCTGCCTGTAATGGAAGACGGCACCGTGGTGCTGGTCGGCGCCACCACCGAAAATCCCTCGTTCGAACTCAACGCCGCTTTGCTGTCGCGTGCCCGCGTGCTGGTGTTCCAGTCGCTCGATGCCGCGGCGATCGAAAAACTGTTCGCGCATGCCGAGAAGACCGAAGGCAGGAAGCTGCCGCTCGATGCCGAAGCGCGCGCCGTGCTGGTGCGGATGGCCGACGGCGACGGCCGCGCGTCGCTGACGCTCGCCGAAGAGGTCTGGCGCGCCGCGCGCGAAAACGAGATCTTCAATGCCGTGCAGTTGCAGGAAATCCTGCAGCGCCGCGCGCCGATCTACGACAAATCGGCCGACGGCCATTACAATCTGATCTCGGCGCTGCATAAATCGGTGCGCGGTTCCGATCCGGATGCTGCACTCTACTATCTCTGCCGCATGATGGATGCCGGCGAGGACCCGCTGTTCCTGGCCCGCCGCGTGGTCCGCATGGCGGTCGAGGATATCGGCCTCGCCGATCCGCAGGCGCTGGCGGTCTGCAATGCCGCCAAGGATGCCTATGATTTCCTGGGTTCTCCCGAAGGCGAACTCGCGATCGCGCAGGCCGTGATCTATCTCGCCACTGCGCCGAAATCCAACGCCGCCTACAAGGCCTTTGGCGCCGCGATGGCCGTAGCGAAGGAGGGCGGCTCGCTGCTGCCCCCCAAGCACATTTTGAATTCGCCGACCAGGCTGATGAAGTCGGAAGGCTATGGCGGCGGCTATCAATACGACCACGACACGCCGGAGGCGTTCTCCGGCCAGGAATATTTCCCGGACGCGCTGGGCCACCGGACTTTTTACGATCCGCCCGATCGCGGTTTTGAACGCGAGATCAGGAAGCGGCTGGATTACTGGGCGAAGCTGCGCCGGGAACGGGGTGGAAGCTAGGGCTGACGGTCTTTCGTGCGCTTTTTCAGTTCCGCAAGGGCGCGGCCGGCGAAACGGCCGAGCTTCGTCGCCGCGGAATCGAGTTCGTCGGCATGGTCGGTGCGGCCCGCCTCGAATGCGCTGAACCAGCGGCGGAAGCGCGTGAGTTCATCCGGCGGCAGCTTGGCGACAGCTTCGGCGATGTCTTCGACTTTCATGTCGCCAAGTATAGCAGCTTTTGACCTGGGCGGACCTGCGGCAGATGGTTCCAATCCCGCTTTCAGGGTGGGTTGCGGGTCGGAATTTGTACCGATTTCACCGTGACCGTGCGCGGGTTTTGCGCTACCCAACGGCTTGGTCAGGAACCGAAACAATCATGAGCCTCCGCGCGAACAGTCCGCTGCCAAAGCATCGCCGGTCAGGCGATCACCCGACGGGCTTGCGTCACAAGGGCTCGCGGTCGCTGGTCGGGCTGCTTGCCGTCATTGGCACTCTGCTGTTTTTGGCTGGTGCGGCGTCAGCCGATACTGTCGAGGTTACGCCGGGTGTGCAGGTGACGAAGAAAACCTTCTCCGGACCGACCAGCGAGCAGCCGTTCTTCGGATTTGTCGTGAAGGATTCGGCGCAGAAAGCCGCTGACGAAAAATTCGTCAAGGCGATGATCGAGGCGGTGGGAACGCGGGAGAAGGCTTTTGAAGAAACGACCAAACGCGGCTGGAGGGCCGTAACCAAGGGCAACGCCGGCGAAGCGGCCCAGCGGTTCAATCAGGCCTTTCTGCTGGCGCCGGAACAGAGCGGCGTCTATCACGGCTTCGCCGTGATCGCTCAGATGCGTTTCCGTGACAACGATTTTGCCGACGAGATGTTCAGGATAGCGCGCAAGCAGCCCAATCCGTTGAAGTCGCTCAACGCGGATTACGGCAAGATGCTCCTGATCGCCAAGCGGCCACGCGATGCGCAGCCAGTGCTGGAGCAGGCCGTCAAGGACGCTCCGGATCTTCGCGACGGCTGGACGAATCTTGCCTGGGCCCGGTTGCAAAACGGCGACCCCGCGGCGGCCTGTGCCGCGGCGGACGAAGCCGTCAAGCAACGCCCTTCCGGCAACGCCAATACCGATCTGACTGCCGTGCGCAGCAGCGCGCAGTGCAAGTGAGCGGCTATTTGCCCGTCTTGACGAAATCCAGGATCTGATCGGTCAGCCGCGTATCCGCGGTGTTGATCGAATAGACCTCCGACATGTGACTGTGCTGCGGCAGCAGCACCGCGCGGGCACATCCGACCGCGCGCTTGCACGTCGCTTGCTTCATCCGATCGAATTGCAGCACGAAGCCCTCCGGGTCCAGTTCGGCGGCAGCCAGCATCAGCGGGATGTCGGTCGTCGCCAGACCCGCCAGCGAGGAGCGTTCGGCATAGCGCGCCGGATCGGTGCCGAAGTAAGCGATCTGGGTTTCGGCAAGCGGCATCGCGGTCAGGTCGTAAATGCCCGAGACCATGATCGCGCCGGCCAGACCGCCTCCCTTCACTTCGTGAAACTCGGGATGCGAGACATAGTTCGAGACGTGAACCGCGCCGGCGGAATGTCCCATCAGATAGATGCGTGAGGGATCGCCGCCGCGTTCGCCGATCCTGTCCGAGATCCATCGAACCGCGCTGGCGAGATCCCGAGCGCCCGCCGGCCAGGGTGATTGCGGTGCGAGGCGATAGGCGACATTGACGCCGACAAAACCGTTCTTCGCCGCCCACAGCATGATGTTGTCGTAGAACGGACTGGTCGGCGTCGTTCGCTTGTTGCCGCCGACGAACGCGCCGCCATGGACGAAGGTCAGCACCGGCCGGGGAGATGCGGCCGTCTCCGGCACGAAAACATCGAGCAGGTTGCGCTCGGCGGCGCCGTATTTGACGTCGCGCTCGGTCCTGACGCCCTGATAGGGCTCCTTTTGTTGCAGCGGCGCGTAGATCGCCAGGGTCTTCGGCGGGTCGATGACGCGGCCCATCTCCAGCAGCCTGACCGCGATCTCCGCCGGCATCGGGCTTTGTTGCGCCCACGCGGGGCTTGCGATCAAGGCCGCGACAAGACCAAAGGCCAATTTCGGTAGCAGCATCACGGAAGGCTTCCATTTAGGCCTGTTTTGCTCAGCATGGCCGATCCGATACCCATTTTATACCGATTTCGCCGTGACGATTCGCTGCTTTTGGGCTACCCAACGTCCAAATCCGGAGCCGCTGAGTCATGAGCCGTCGCGTCAAGAGACCCCTTCGCCCGGCGGGCGATCGCCCGAAGGGCGCGCGTCCGTACCGTGGCTCGCAGGCCGAGCGGCCGCCGGCGCGTCCGGGCGGCAAGCCCTCTGCGCGCTTTGCCGCTTCGGCGCCCCGTGCGCCAAGACCGGCGCCGTTCATTCCGGAGCCCGAGAAGGTGGCGCCCGAGCCGGCCCCGTTGCCGACCAAGGTACAGACCGTGGTGGTGACCGCGGATGAGAACAACATGCGGGTCGATCGCTTTCTGGAAGCGCGCTTTCCCGGCCTGTCGTTCTCCCACATCCAGCGCATCGTCCGCAAAGGCGAGCTGCGCGTCAACGGCAAGCGCGCCGACAGCAAGGACCGCATCGAGGAAGGGCAGAGCATCCGGATTCCGCCGCTCAAGCTCGACGCGGCCAAGGTCGTCGGCAGTCTTTCGGAAGCCGCAACCAAGACGCTGCAGGCGCTGAAGGACATGATCCTGTTCGAGGACGCCGACGTCATGGTGCTGAACAAGCCCGCAGGGCTCGCCGTGCAGGGCGGTTCCGGCATCACCCGAAATGTCGACGACATGCTGGAAGTGATGCGCGACGCCAAGGGGCAGAAGCCGCGGCTGGTGCACCGGCTCGACAAGGAAACCGCGGGCTGCCTGCTGATCGCCAAGACGCGATTTGCCGCGACCGCGCTGACCGGCTCGTTCCGCCATCGCTCCGCGCGAAAAGTCTACTGGGCGCTGGTGGCGGGTGTGCCGAAGCCGAAGCAGGGCCGCATCTCGACCTACCTCGCCAAGGAAGAGAGCGAGGACGACACCATCATGGTGATCGCCAAGCATGGCGACGAGGGCGCCAGCCATGCCGTGACCTATTACGCCGTGGTCGAAACCTCGGCCACAAAACTCGCCTGGGTTTCGCTGAAGCCGGTCACCGGGCGGACCCACCAGTTGCGCGCCCACATGGCGCATATCGGCCACGCCATCATCGGCGATCCCAAATATTTCAACAAGGAGAACTGGGAACTGCCGGGCGGACTGCAGAAGCGGCTGCATCTGCTGGCGCGCCGGATTTCGATTCCACATCCGCGCGGCGGCACCATCGACGTCACCGCGCCGCTGCCGCCGCATATGCTGCAATCCTGGAACCTGCTCGGCCTTGAGGCCGACCGCTTCGATCCGATCGAGAATGCACCTGAAGAATGATTTTGCGTGCGGCTTTCTTGCGGGCCGTGCGGCGGATCACGACATGAGATCGATGAAGAGATCATCTATCCCTGGGAGTGCGGTGCTGTGGACGCTGATGGCGGTGAGTACCGCCTCCGCGCAGGTGGTTCCGCCGGGTGGCTCGCAATTCAACCCGCCGCTGCCTCCGCCGCCGCCGCCCCCGAAGATCGAGGTGCCGGCGATTCCGAAACTGGACGCGACGCTGCCGGTGCCGAAGGTCCAGGGCCTGCCGCGCGACTCGTTCGGCGACCGCATCGCCAAATGCCTCCAGGACGGTGCCGCCGCGGGGCTCCGCCCCAATGAGCGCTCGGCCTATTCGCGCGCCTGCGCCAATCAGTAGCGGCAACCGCCAAAACCGGCTGAAGTTGCTCGCCATCGTCAGTCGGCTCGCTTTATTTGTAGTCCCCCATACCGTACTCTCGCGCTGTAACTTTAACTGGCGACAGAGTCCGAAACCCGCATGCGCGAACTGTTCGATGAAGTGGCCGGGCAATCCCGGCTCGATCCGGAGGAGGCGGTGCGGCGCACCACGCGTGGTCCGCGCCGCAAGCGCTTTTACGCCCGTGCCGGCGTGGCTGAAGGCCCCGGCGGTTTCGCGATCACGCTGGATGGCAAGCCGGTCCGTACGCCCTCTGGCCGTGCGCTGGCAGCACCCACCCGGAAGATCGCCGACGCCATCGCCGGGGAATGGGAGGCGCAGCCGGAGTTCATCGATCCCCTGTCGATGCCGATGACGCGGTTCGCCAACAGCGTCGTCGATGCCGTGGTCGATCGGGTCGAGGCCGTCACCGACGACGTTGCGA
>NZ_JAUYAN010000101.1 GCF_030693485.1 Bradyrhizobium sp.
CTCATGCCCAAAATCACCCGCCGCGCTTTCGCGGCTACATCCGTTGCTGCTGCGGCCGTCGCGGCCTTCGGTTCCAGGCCGGCTCTGGCGCAGGCCTATCCGGCGCGTCCCGTCACCGTGGTCGTGCCGTGGGGCGCGGGCGGAGGCACCGACGCGACCGCGCGCATCGTCGCGGCACTGCTGGAAAAGGACCTCGGCCAACCCTTCAACGTGGTCAACCGCACCGGCGGCTCCGGCGTGGTCGGCCATACCGCGATCGCATCCGCGCCGCCCGACGGCTACACCATCGGCATGCTGACGGTGGAAATCTCGATGATGCACTGGCAGGGGCTCACCGAACTGGCGCCGAAGAGCTACACGCCGCTTGCCCTGATGAACGAAGACCCGCCCGGCATCCAGGTCAGCTCGACATCGCCCTACAAGACCGTCAAGGAACTCGCCGACGCCATCAAGGCGGCTCCCGTCGGCAAGTTCAAGGCCTCGGGCACCGGACAGGGCGGCATCTGGCATCTCGCGCTGGTCGGCTGGATGCAGGCGATGGGACTTCCCGCCAACCAGGTCGCCTGGGTGCCGTCGAACGGGGCAGCACCGGCGATGCAGGATCTCGCCGCCGGCGGTCTCGATCTCACCACCTGCTCGGTACCGGAAGCGCGCGCGATCATCGAAGCCGGCAAGGCGCGCAGCCTCGCCATCATGGCGCCGGCACGCAACCCGGTATTTCCCAATGTGCCGACGCTGAAGGAAGCGATGAGCATCGACTATTCGACCGGCGCGTGGCGCGGCATCGCAGGTCCGAAGGGCCTGCCCGCCGATGTCGCGACCAAGCTCACGGCATCGCTCAAGAAGGTCTACGATTCCACGGAATACAAGGATTTCATGAGCAATCGCGGCTTCGGAGTGGTGTGGGGAGACGGTGCCCAATTTGCGAGCTTTATGGACAAGGGTGATGCCCAGATGGGTGTGGCGATGAAGGCCGCCGGTCTGTCCAAGGCCTGATCCGTCCCTGCGCACTTCCTCGGAATCCGTGGGGCTGGTTCATGCGTCTTCCCGATCGCGTCACGGGATCGTTTCTGGTTGTCCTCGGCGCAGCCGCCGCCTATGGCGGCTGGCTGCTGCCGCCGGTGCCCGGCCAGCCGGTCGGTCCCAACGTATTCCCGCTGGTGATCGGGACCGGCCTGGCGCTTTGCGGGCTGGCGATCACGTTCGGCATCGGAAGCACCTTCGAAGAGACAGAAGAGATCATTCCGATCGAGGGCGGCGACAAGAAGCCGCCGCCCGGCAAGCTCTACGGACTGCGCGCCCTGCTGCCGCCGGCGCTGCTGTTCCTTTATGTCGCGGTGGCCGACCGGCTGGGCTTCATCATCACGGCCGCGCTGATCGTGTACGCCACGGCCACCGCGCTCGGCGCGCGGTGGCGGCTTGCGCTGCCGCTCGCCGTGCTGGCGCCGATCGGCATCCATCTGATTTTCAGCAAGCTCTTGCGCGTGCCGCTGCCGATCGGGCTGCTGCCGATGCCGTGGTGATCCATGCTCAATACCCTGATGGAAGCGTTCGCCCTGATTTCAACCTGGGAGGTGATCATCGCCTTGCTGGCGGCATCGGTCTACGGGCTGGTGATCGGCTCGCTGCCCGGCCTGTCCGCCACCATGGCGACCGCCCTGCTGGTCCCGGTCACGTTCTACCTGTCGCCGATCGCTGCGATCGCCACCATCGTGGCGGCGTCGACGATGGCGATCTTCTCCGGCGATATCCCCGGCGCGCTGCTGCGTATTCCCGGAACCCCCGCCTCGGCGGCCTATGCGGACGAAGCCTACGCCATGACGCGCAAGGGCGAGGCCGAACTGGCACTCGGCGCCGGCGTCTGGTTCTCCGCCGTCGGCGGCATCGCCGGCACGCTCTCGCTGATGATCCTGGCGCCGCCGCTGGCCGAAGTCGCGCTGTCGTTCTCGACCTTCGAATATTTCTGGCTCGCCTTCCTCGGCCTGATGTGCGCCACGCTGGTGGCGCGCTCCTCCCCGGTGAAGGCGATCGCCGCCATGTTCATCGGCCTGCTGGTGGCATGCGTCGGCATCGAAAACCCCGGCGGCGTGCCGCGCTTCACCTTCGGCCTCACCGACCTGTTCGGCGGCATCGAACCGATCCCGGCGCTGGTCGGCGTCTTTGCGGTGGCGCAGGTGATGCGCGCGATGCTGACGCCGGAACCGCCGCCGATCCCCAAGCGAAAATTCGGAAGCATCCTGGCGGGCCAATGGAAGCTCACCAGGAAATACAACGTGCAGATGACGCGCGGCAACATCGTCGGGATCATCATCGGCGTGCTGCCGGGCGCCGGCGCCGACATGGCGGCCTGGGTCAGCTATGCGATGTCCAAGCGCTTCTCGAAGGAGCCGGAAAAATTCGGCACCGGCCACGTCGAGGGCCTGGTCGAGGCCGGCGCCAGCAACAATGCCAGCATTGCGTCGGGCTGGGTGCCGTCGCTGCTGTTCGGCATTCCCGGCGACACCATCGCCGCGATCGCGATCGGCGTGCTTTACATGAAGGGACTCAATCCCGGGCCGACGCTGTTCACCGAGAAAGCGTCGAGCATGTATGCGATCTACCTGATGTTCATCATCGCCAACCTGCTGATGATCCCGCTCGGAATCATCATGATCCGTCTCGCCAGCCATGTGCTGCGGGCACCGCGATCCTCGATCATGCCGGTCATCATGCTGTGCTGCGCGGTCGGCTCGTTTGCGATCGGCAACAACATGTTCGGCGTCGTGACGGTCGCGACCTTCGGAATCATCGGTTACGTCATGGAGGAGAACGGCTATCCGGTCGCCGCCATGGTGCTGGGCATCGTGATGGGCACCATGGTGGAGCAGGCGTTCGTGACGTCGCTGATCAAATCCGACGGCAGCATCCTGCCGTTCTTCGAGCGGCCGATTTCCGCGATCCTCGCGGCCCTGGCGATCGGCGCGGTGATATGGCCGGTGGTGCTCTGGCTGTGGCTGCGGTTGAAGCGCAAATCGCCGGCTGCGACGCCGGCCGGTTGAGGGCGCGCCAGGCCCCCTCGCCTGCCGCGTCCGGCCGTTGTAAACCAAGCCATGACCCTGCCTAAAACTGCCTCCGTCGACCTCAAAACATTGGCCAGGGACCTCCGCGCCGGCAGCCGCGCGGCGCTGGCGCGCGCCATCACGCTGATCGAAAGCCGGCGCGGCGATCATCAGGCCATGGCGCGCGAGCTGGTGCAGGCGCTATTGCCGGATACCGGCAAGGCGATCCGGGTCGGCATCACCGGCTCGCCCGGGGTCGGCAAATCCACCACCATCGACGTGCTCGGCATGTTCCTGATCGAACGCGGCCACAAGGTCGCGGTGCTGGCGGTGGACCCCTCCTCGGCGCGCACTGGCGGCTCGATCCTCGGCGACAAGACCCGGATGGCGCGGCTGTCCGCCTCCGACCACGGCTTTATCCGGCCCTCGCCGGCCGCCGGCACGCTCGGCGGCGTCGCGGCGAAAACCCGCGAGGCGATGCTGCTGTGCGAGGCCGCCGGCTTCGACGTCGTGCTGGTGGAGACCGTCGGCATCGGCCAGTCCGAGACCGCGGTATGCGACATGACCGATTTCTTCCTGGCGCTGATGCTGCCCGGCGCCGGCGACGAACTGCAGGGCATCAAGAAGGGCCTGGTCGAGTTGGCCGACATGATCGCCGTCAACAAGGCCGACGGCGACAACATCAAGCGCGCCAACCTGGCGGCGGCCGAATACCGCGGCGCGTTGCATATTCTCACCCCGCGCTCGGAACACTGGCACCCGCCGGTCGAGACCTATTCGGCGCTGACGGGAACCGGCATCGACGTGCTCTGGCAGAAGGTCCTCGATCACCGCACCGCGATGAACGCGTCAGGGGAATTCGCCGCGCGGCGGCGGCAACAGCAGGTGAAATGGATGTGGTCGATGCTGGAGCAGCGGATGATGGCGCGGCTGCGCGCCGATCCGGCGATCCGCGGCAAGGTAAAGAAGATCGAGGCCGAGGTGGCCGACGGCCGCATCGCGCCGGCGCTGGCGGCCGAGCAGATCGCGGACATGCTGAAATAGCGGGTGCATGACGGGTTGGACTTGAATCGATTGACCTGACCGCGCGTAGCACGAAGTCCCGGTGTCGCGGCCATGGCAAAACGACCTGCGGCAGCGCCTTTTACAAAAAACTTGAAAACAACCCCATGCAATGAAAATATAGGTATCAAGATACCGTATACAAGGTCGCATGGGGCACGAGCGGAACAGGGATCCGTGGTCGCACCGCCCCCTGATCCCATGCGCTTCAGCGCACGATCGGGGCACGCTCAGGGCCGGTCCGCCGGCATCAGCAACGAGACGGCATCGACGACCTGATCGGCATCGGCAAGCAAAATGTACTCACCGCGATGCAGTGTCGTTCCGCTCGCGACGACAACGGCCCGCTTGGGGCAGATGCCGAAACAACCGGCCATCACGAGGCGCGGGCGCCGGCCCGGCTGCGCGTCGCGCCGGCCCTTCGCCGCCGACTTCAGCGCACGCTTGATCCTGGAGCCGCCCAAAACGCGCTTGAAGCATTTCCTGCAAACCAGGACGGACTCGCGACGGGAGCGAACGGTGACGGCAGATGCGCTTTTGGTCATCTTTGCTATATAGGCACGACTGCCGAAATGTTGCCGGCGCCACGGCGTTGCTCGCAGCTCGGGAACACCGGGGAACCAATTGAACAGCAAACTCCGTATCCTCATCACCGGCTTCGGCCCGTTTCCCGGCGCGCCCTACAATCCGACCCAGCCGCTGGTGGCGCGGCTGCTGCGGCTGCGCCGTCCCGCGCTGGGCGATGTCGAGTTGTGCGGCCACATCTTTCCGGTGACGTACAAGGCGGTCGACCGCGAATTGCCGGAACTACTGGCAAAACACCGTCCGCAGGCGCTGCTGATGTTCGGGCTCGCCTCCCGCACCCCTTACGTCCGGATCGAAACCCGCGCCCGCAACGCCGTCACCACGCTGTGGCCCGACGCCGATCATACAAGAGTGCGCAAGGGATCGATCGCGGGAAGTGCTGGCGCCATGGCTTTCGGACCACATACCGCGAAATTGCTGCGTGCCGCCGCGGGCACCGGCGTCGATGCGCGCGCCTCACGCGATGCCGGTAGCTACCTCTGCAATTATCTGAGCTGGCGCGCGATCGAGGCGACCTGCGGCGACAGCGGCCCCCGCCTCGCTGCCTTCGTGCATGTGCCGCCGCTGGCGCGCGACGGCACACGGCAGCGCAAGGACGCGCACCGCGTCACGCTGGAAGAACTGGTCGACGCCGGTGAGGCGATGCTGCTGGAGATGGTGCGGCTGGCGCGGCGGGCGGCGCTCGCTAACGATTAACCCTACTCCCAACAATCGCCCGCTTCCGCCCTCGCCTTCACCATGCCGCGCCGTATTTTTGCGGTACGCCAGAACTTGCGGACGCGTGTCCGCCGGAGACGCGATCATGGACGTCAATCGCCGCCATCTCATCGGAGTATCCGCCGCCGGCGTGGCCGGGGCGATGGCGATAGCGCCGGATGCGGCGCGCGCGGCGCCGCCGACCTCGGCGCTCGGTCGCGACGCCACCCAATATGGCGTGCGGCCCGGCAGCCCCGACGATCAGACGAGGTCACTGCAGCGGGCGATCGACGAAGCCGCGCGGGCTCAGGTCCCGCTGGCGCTGCCGCCGGGGGTCTATCGCACCGGCATGCTGCGGCTGCAGAACGGCACGCAACTGGTCGGCATCCGCGGCGCCACCAGACTGGTCTTCACCGGCGGCGCGGCGATGCTGCAGGGCGAAGGCGCCGGCAACATCGGCCTCACCAACATCACGCTCGATGGCGGCGGCATTCCGCTGCCGCCACGGCGCGGCCTGCTGCACTGCCTCGGCGGGCGCGATATCCGCATCGCCGATTGCGAAGTCACCCGCAGCGGCGGCAACGGCATCTGGTTCGAAAACTGCTCCGGCGAAGTCAGCGGCAACATCATTTCGAAGATTGCCGTCACCGGATTCACCTCATTCGACGCACGGGGCCTGCTGGTCGCCCGCAACACCATTGTGGACACCAACGACAACGGCATCGAAATCCTGCGCCACGCGATCGGCGACGACGGCACAATGGTGCTCGACAACCGCATCGAGGACATCAAGGCCGGTCCCGGCGGCTCCGGCCAGTATGGCAACGCCATCAACGCGTTTCGCGCCGGCAACGTCATCGTGCGGGGCAACCGTATCAGCAACTGCGACTATTCCGCGGTGCGCGGCAATTCGGCCTCCAACATCCAGATCACGGGCAACAGCGTCTCCGGCGTCCGCGAAGTGGCGCTGTATTCCGAATTCGCGTTCGAGGGCGCGGTGATCGCCAACAACACCGTCGACGGCGCGGCGTTGGGCGTCTCGGTCTGCAATTTCAACGAGGGCGGGCGCATCGCGGTCGTGCAGGGCAACATCATTCGCAACCTGCTGCCGAAGCGCCCGATCGGCACCGCGCCGGACGACGATGCCGGCATCGGCATCTATGTCGAGGCCGACACATCCGTAACCGGCAATGTGATCGAGAATGCGCCGTCGTTCGGGATCATCGCCGGCTGGGGCAAATATCTGCGCGACGTCGTGATATCGGGCAATGTGATCCGCAATGCCTTTGTCGGCGTCGGCGTGTCGGTGACGCCGGGCGCGGGCACGGCGCTGGTCAACAACAACATGATCTCGCAAGCGCCGCGCGGCGCCGTGGTCGGGCTCGATCACGCACGGCCGATCACGCCGGATCTATCCGCCGAGGGCGCGCAGCGCTTCGCCCAGGTGGTGGTCGGCACCAACGCGGTGCGGCGATAGCATCACGCGACCGCGCTGCGGCGCCGCCGTACCATCAGGGCGAATACCAACGCGAGCGCCGACGCCACCGTGTACATCGTGAACGCGTTGAGATAGCCGATCATCACCGACTGGCGCATGATCTCCCTCGCGACCCTGGCGAGACCCGGCACCGTGTCGAAATTCCATGCTCCCGTCACCTCCGGCATGGCGATTGCCCGGTTATAGGGCGTGATCATCTCGGTCATGCGGCTGTAATTGGCGCCGGTCGTGCGCACGATCTCGGCGATCGACAGCGAAATGAAGAAGCTCGATCCGATGTTGCGCAGCAGGTGGAAGATCGAGGACGCCTCGGCGTAGTCCTTTGCATCCAGGGTGTCGAACGCCACCACGGTGATCGGCACCCAGACGACGCCGACGGCAAAGCCCTGGATGGCGCTGTTGAAGACCAGGATCTCCATGGTCACGTTGAGGTCGAAGGTCAACATCCACAGCCCGGCCAGGGTTTGCAGGCCAAAGCCGAACGCCATGCTGATGCGCGGATCGATCCGGCTCATCAAGCCCGCGGCCATAAAACCCAGCAGCATCCCGAGGCCGCGGCATCCGATCACCTGCCCGACCAGCGCGTCCGAAAACCCGACATGCTGCTGCAGCAGCGGCGGCAGCAACACCATCGGCGTGAAATTCAGCATGCCGTAGATCGTCACCAGCGCGAGCCCGATCGCGTAATTGCGGTCGGTCAGCAGCTTCAGGTTCAGGAACGGCGCGCGGGCGCCGAGGCTGTGTACGATGAACACGTAGAATGCAATCGCCGCGACCAGGCACTCGATCACGATCTCGGTCGAATTGAACCAGTCCAGCCGCACGCCGCGCGCGAGCACGAGTTGAATGGCGGCAAGCGCGATGGCGAGCGCAAGAAAGCCGGTCCAGTCGAAGCGAACTTTTTCCAGTTGCACGGTGGACCGCAGGGTCAGGTGCATGCCGATGGTGGCGCAGATGCCGATCGGCACCAGCATGTAGAACGACCAGCGCCAACTGTAGATCTCGGCGAGATAGCCGCCGAAAACCGGACCGAACACCGGCGCGACCGCAACCGCCATCCCGAAGATCGACATCACCATCGTATGCTGATGACGCGGAAAGGTGGCGAACAGGATCGACTGCGACAGCGGCACGACCGGCGCACCCGCGCCGCCCTGCAGGATGCGCCACAGCACCAGTATTTCGAGCGATTGCGCCATCCCGCACAGCAGCGTTGCGATCGTGAAAACGGCAATCGAATACACCACCACGCGCTTGGTGCCGAAGCGGGATACCAGCCAGCCGGTCATCGGCGTCACCACCGCGGTGGCGAGGATGTTGAACGTCATTGCCCAGGCGATCTCGTCCTGGGTTGCCGACATCGCGCCCTGCATCTGCGGCAGCACGGTCGATGTCGTGAGCAGCGCCGTGCCATAGAGCGAGGACCCCAGCACCACGGTGGCCAGGGTCCAGTATCGCTGCGCCGCGGTCAGGGCCGGAGCCTCGGTAACGGCGCTTGCGGTGGTTGCGGTCATCTCGTTGCGCTGCAAAATGAGCCAGATAATAACCTGGCTTACCAATTAATAACCTAGCTTACCAATTCGCCGGCGGCTACAATTACGGCATGCCGAATACCGACGAATACATTGGCGTCGTGATCTCTGACGTCGCCCGCCTGTTGCGGACGGAGTTCGATCGCCGCGTGCACCGGCTCGGCATCACCCGGGCGCAATGGCTGGTGCTGACCCGCCTGCACCGGCATCCCGGCGCCTCGCTTTCGGAACTCGCCGAGATGATGGAGGTTGAAAAGGCGACCGCGGGCCGCATGATCGACCGGCTGGTGGCCAATGGCTGGGTGGCGCGCCGGACTCAGCGTGATGACCGCCGCGTCAAGCGGGTATATCTCACGCCGGAAGCCGAACGCGTGCACAAGCGCATCTGGCGCGTCGCCGAAGCAACGGTGGAAGACGCCCTCACCGGTCTCTCGGCGCAGGAAAGCAGGCAACTGATGACGTTGTTGCAGCGCATCAAGAGGACGCTGGTTGCTGCCGTGGATGACCTCCCGCCGGCGAGAACCGTGGCTGCCAGCCGGAGACCTGCATCGCGCCACGCTCGCGGCCTGAATGGGAAGGCCGCGCCATGAGCAAGCGGCTGCGGCCATGGGCGCTGATCGGCGTGCCGGCGCTCGTCCTGCTCGGAGCGCTGATGTTCTGGCTGCAGGGCGGCCGCTACGCCACGACCGAGAATGCGTTCGTCAAGGCCGACATCACCCAGGTCGCAGGCGAAGTGCCCGGCCGGATCATCGATGTGCGGATTCGGGACCATGCGCTCGTCAAGGCCGGCGAGATGCTGTTTCGTCTCGATCCGGCACCCTACCAGCTGGCCCTCGCCAAGGCCGAAGCCGAGACCGATTCGGCGCGTGCCGCCGTCGAACAGCTCAAGGTGAGCCTGCGCGAGATACGGGCCGAGGCCACCGAGGCCGAGAACAAACTGGCGTATCTTCAGACCCAGGCCAAACGTCATCGCGATCTGTCCGGACGCGGCGTCACTTCGGCCACCAGGGTCGAACAGGCCAACAGCGAAGAACAGGAGGGGCAAGACCGCCTCGCGGTGCTGCACCAGCGCATCGCCCGGGTCGAAGCGGCACTCGGCGGCAAGCCGGACAGGCCGACCGACCAATTTGCCGCGGTCCGCGAAAAGCAGGCGACGCGCGATCGTGCGGCGCTGGATCTTGCCCATACCGAGATCAAGGCGCCGCGCGCCGGCGTGGTCGTCAATTTCAAGCTCCAGCTCGGCGAGCAGGTCAAGGCGCAGACGCCGCTGTTCGCGATCGTCACCGACCG
The DNA here is from genome assembly GCF_030693485.1 of Bradyrhizobium sp. Taxonomy (GTDB): domain Bacteria; phylum Pseudomonadota; class Alphaproteobacteria; order Rhizobiales; family Xanthobacteraceae; genus Bradyrhizobium. Next base: position 9,702 of record NZ_JAUYAN010000101.1, read on the forward strand.
CCGGCCGTGGCTCGAAGCCAACTTCAAGGAGACCGACCTGACCCATGTGACGGTCGGACAAAAGGCGAAAGTCGTTCTCGATATGCATCCCGACATCACCTGGGATGCCGAGGTGGAGAGCATCAGCCCGGCGACCGGCGCCGAGTTTGCGATCCTGCCGGCGCAGAATGCCTCAGGCAACTGGGTGAAGGTCGTGCAACGCCTGCCGGTGCGGCTGCGATTGCTGGAGCGACCGGGCGAACCGCCGCTACGCGCCGGCATGACCGCCTATGTCAGCATCGACACCGGGCGCGCGCGCAGCCTCGCCAGCATATTCGGCAATGGCGCCGCCATCGCAGCGCGACCCAACCGGCAAGAGACGACCAAGGCGGAATAAACTGCTTGCGGGGCCGCCGCCCTACAGCGCGTTGCGCAGCAACGGATAGCGTTGCGCGATCGCATCCAGCGTCGGTTCGCGACCGTCGTCCAGGGCTGCCGTGTCCAAGGCTGCCGTGTCCAAGGCAGCCGTGTCCAGGGCTGCCGTGTCCAGGGCTGGCGTGTCCATATCCGGCGCCGATGGGGCCTCGTCCGAACCAACAAGCTCGGATTCCGCCGAAATCAAGCGATCCGGCTCCAAGGGTTGGAGGGGGATCTCGACCGGCGACGGAATCCGATCCGGCTGATCGCCCAGCCTTTCGGCCCGTGGCAGTGCCGTTTGGGTGTGCCCGAGCCAGGACATGTCGACGGCGGAATTGTCGGGCGACGCCTCGCGCGTCGACAGACTACGCCAGGTTTCGACCGCGGTCTTGGCCTCCTGGATGTTTTCAAGGAATGCGCGTTCGCTGTGAAAGCGGCGCCAGCGGCCGGTCTCGAACAGCTCGGTGAGATATTCCAGCCGTTGCTCGGCCAGATTGCACCAGCGCGCGACAATGTCGCGGCTATCTGCCACGTCCAATCGATGTGTCATGAACCAGCCCGCAAGAGGAAAGAACTGACGCAGACGCAACGGGGACGAATCACTTGCGCGTACAATGGATATTCTGTGGAAAACTTCCGCATTGTCCAGCAAGCGAAGTTACTACGCGCTGCGGATCGACGGAAAGTCGGAAAAATACGGGATTATCAGACCTGTCCACCGTCAAGCCGCGCACCCGCATGGCGGCGTTGCGCGGATTTCGGGCGCGGCGTGACGGCTGAGTTGGTGATGCAGGGACTGCCTGACGGATGCGCCAGAAACGAAAGACCCGTCCGGGGGGACAACCGGACGGGTCAAGCCATATGGGCGCTTGGGGTGGATGGGCGCTCGCGCCGAATACAGCCTCGATGGGGAGGGATAACCGCTCCCACATAGATTGGTCGCAGCAGGGTCGGCGAACGTTCAAAAGACCGCGCGATTTTTTTAACTTTTTTGCCGGGAGTTTTTTGGCCGGGAAACTATTGCGCGGCGGGGCGATTGGATACGCCCTCACCCGATTTGTCGGACGCCATGGCGGCCGCCGGCTGGTTCATGGCCCGTGTCGGGGGAACCTGTTGCCGGCCCGGGCCAGCTTCAACGGCAGGGCTTTCAACTGCAGATTTGGACGATACCGTGGCGACCGGCACCGCCGGCGTGGCGTCGATGGCCGACACCGCGGCGAACGCATCGGCTTCGCCGGCGCCGAATTGATCGTCCCGACCGGGGCTGCCCAGATCGCGGGCCGTCCTCATCAGAATTGCGCGCACTTCGCCCGGCTTCAATGCAGGATTGCGCTCCAGCATCAAGGCCGCAAGGCCGCTGATGTAGGCGGCGGAAAACGAGGTTCCGGAGGTCATCTGATATTTTCCGTCCGGCGCAGGCAGGAAGATATCGACCCCGGGGGCCGCAATGGCGATATGGCCGCCGCGGTTCGATGCCGCAAACAGTCTGTCGTGGGCGTCGGTGGCGCTGACTGCAATCACATTGGCGTTGGCGGCGGGATAGAGCGGCGGCGACTTCGCACCGGCGTTGCCGGAGGCCGCGACCATCACGATACCCCTTGCGGCCGTGGCGCCGATGCCGCGCTCGATCAGCGGATCCTTGGGACCGGCGAAGCTCATATTGACGATCTGGGCCCCATGCAGCACGGCATAGTTCAACGCCTTCAGGATCACGAAGGTGGTGCTTTCCGCGCCGTTAGCCGCCGTGCCGAAGGCGCGGATTCCCAAAATCCTGGCCTGCGGCGCGCTCCCCATCAGCCGCGCGTGCGACACGATCGCGCCGGCGATGCCGGTGCCGTGAACATGCGGGCCTTCCTTGCTGCCGAGCGCGTCGAAATTGTCCGCAACCGAGTTCACCAGTTCCGGATGCTTGTCGTCGATTCCCGAATCGATCACGGCGATGGTCACGTTGGCGCCGCGGACCAGCGTATGGGCCTGCGGCAGTCGAAGCTTGGCAAGCGCGTATTGCGCGGGATCGCCCGCACTCAGCGCCGCCTTCTGGTTCTGCGTCAGCCAATAACGAAAATTCAGCTGCACCGAACGAACGCCGGCGCTTGCAGCGAATTCGCGGCGCACCTTCTCCACCGGGCGGCGGTCGGTGATCCGGAACAGGCCGATGGTGGCGCCGATCAGCGGAAAATTCTGCGATTGCAGCCGTACCAGGCCGTGACGCCGCGCCAGCGCATCGGCTTGCGCGTCCGACAGCGAACCATCGATCTCGGCAACCAATTCATTGGGGATCGCGGCCGGGCTGAACGCTGCCAGCGGCCGGCCGGCGCCCCCGTTCTTGCCGCTCTTTGCATTCTTGACGGATTTGCCGGCACCGCCGCCATCGGACACCGAAACCGGCTTCTCCTGGCATTCGCCACTGCTGTCACGATGGGCGTAACCGCAGGCGGGCGAAAGGTTCGGCGAAAAGCGCGCATTCGGAAGCATCGATCCGACGCGGGGTTGGCCGCCGGGTGGCGTTCTGCCGATTCCAACCGGCCCGCCCGCGATGATCGGATTGATCCGCGGCGCCACGGTCGGATTGATGGCCGGCATCCGCGACTGGATGTTGAGGTTGGGCGAGCGCATGACATTCTGCGCGTGAGCTGCCGGAATCTCGGGGTATGCAAACGTCAGCGCGGAGGCGGTCAACGCCAACGCGATGCGCCGCATACCAGTCAGCCAGTTCGCGGGATCGTGCACCATGACGCCTCGGGTTACGCGGGACATTGGAAGCCCGGCCTACGGCGCTGCCACTGCGAGACTGACGATCTTCTCGCGTTGCAGCCTGCTCAGCAGAGCAGCAGCTTCGTCCTTGCTCATCGCCTTGTTGCCGAATTGCAGCCGAAACATGCCGCCCTTGGCGCCGTCGGTGACGACGGCCTGATAGCCGTCGAGCAGCGCGGTGATATCGGCGATGCGTGCCTCCGGCGTGAATCGCACCAGCGCGGCTGGCGCTGCCGTCGCAGCCAGTTCGCGGGTGATGGGCGCATTGGTGCTCAGCGAGGCTGTCTGGAACGAGGAGGTCTGGTTCTTCACCAGCACCGCACCGATCACGCCGGCCTGCAGCAACAGCGCCAGCCCGCCCAGGCTCGCCGACCAGGCCAGCGTCCGCGGCGAAAGGCCAGCGAAAAACCCGGCGATCCGCGCCGATAAATTCAGCGAGGACGACGGCGCGCGCGCCGGTTCTGCGTCGATCGCAGCGAACAGCTTGGTCATGGCGCGCGCAGAAGGCGCGCCGAGGCTCTCGTTGAGCGAGATGGTTTCGGCGTACTCTTCCCGGATCACGGCATATTGCCTGGCCAGTTCGGCATCACGCGCCAGCGCTTCATCGACGCGGCGGGCATCGCGCGCGTTCAGGGTGCCGGCCGCATGCCAGGGCAGCAGCACTTCGATTTCGCTGGGTTCTTGATCCAGCACTTTTTTGCTCGCTGCCATCATGGCCAACCTCGTTCTATGCCGGCTGCCTTCAGCAGTTCGGCCAATTTCTTGCGCGCATAAAACAGGCGCGTCTTCACGGTGTTCTCGGGTATCCCGACGATTTCAGCGACTTCCTCCACGGATTTCTCGTGGTAGTAGACGAGATCGACGATCTCCCGATGCTCTGGCGAGAGTGCGGTGAGGCACTTGCGCAACGCTACGCTGGTATCCTTTTTCTGAACCGCCACTTCGGGATCATCGGACGTATCCTCGATCGCGTTGGCGGCCTCGTCGTCCAGTTCGCCGTCCTTCCTGCGCCGTAGCGCAGACAGGGCCTTGAACCGCGTAATTGCCAGCAGCCAGGTGGAAACGGCGGATCGGCCTTCGAACTTGCCAGCCTGCCGCCATACATCGAGAAACACCTCGCTGATGAGGTCTTCCGCAACCTGTTCGTCCCGAACGAGCCGAAGCCCGAAGCGGAACACCCTGACATGGTGCCGTCCGTACAGCACCTGCATGGCGAGCCGGTCGCCTGAAGCGATCCGAGCGATCAGGACATCGTCCGTAGCCGCCTGTGTCGCACTCAATGGCCGTCTCGCAAGGTTGGTCGGATTGGGTTGGCGGGTGGTTCGATCAGAAAGGCAAGATTCTTGAAATTATCGCAAGTCCGCGATTTCATGTGTGATCTACCCCACAGTCGCGAGTCCGAACGAAAGAATGGTATCATAATAGGTAATTGCCTCCTTCGCGCCCGTGGCCACCGCCGCCGACCGTTCCAAGGCTTTGCCGGCGACTCAGCACTGCTTACCGCTTAGACGTCAACCGATCCCTACTGGTTTGCGGCCCGGACCGCGCGAAGGTATCCTGTTCCCGCCGATTTCCCCTTGCGAAACAAGGGTAGTAGGGCCCCCGACAAGCCCGGATCCGGCCCGAAAGATACCAAACCTAAAGGCTTTGTTCCCTAAAGTCCGCCAACGCATTCCACCGACGGCAAGACATGGGCAGCGCGGCTTCATCGCTTCAAGTTCAATGCTCGGACGGCTCGCTCGCGCTCGCCGATGCACGGGCATCGGACCTGATCAAGCGTCGCGTCAGCCAGCGCCGTCAGATGTTCTCCGTGCAGGCCGCCAGCTATTCGCTCGGCGCCCTCGTCCTGCTGGTCTATTCCTACGCCGGTACGGTATCCGTCGTCATCCCATCCACCTATTTCCTGTCCGGCCTTTCGCTGACAGGGTTTTTCGTGGTGCTTTCCGAGACCGGTTTCAACGACAGATTCGAAGATCACTATCTCACGATCTTTCAGATGGGCTGCAACGTAGCGCTCCAGCTGGGCTTCCTGATGGCGGCGCCCGAAATCGGCTATACCTTTCTTAGCGTCTTGTTCCTGATCTTCGGCTTCGGCGCGCTGCGGATGACCTCGCAACAAGCAATCGCCGTCTGGACGCTGACGACGTTGGGTCTGGCGCCGATATTTCTGTTGACCGACCTTCCGATCGCAATGCCGGTTTCAACCCCCGCCGAACGCGCAGCCGCGATGCTCGCCTTCGTTCTTACGATTGGCCAGTGTGCATTCGTCGGCCTCTACGGCAGTTCGATGCGCAAAATGCTCTACAATCGCAGCTCTGAACTCAAGGCTGCCAACAGACGCATCGAGGAACTCGCCGAGCTCGACGAACTGACCGGATCATTCAACCGCCGCTGCATCATGCACGTGCTGGACGAGGAGGTTGTCCGCGCCCACCGCGGCAACACGCCCTGCTCCGTCGCCCTGATCGATCTCGACTGGTTCAAGCGCATCAACGACACCTACGGCCACCCTACCGGCGATGAAGTGCTCCGAGCATTCGCCATTACCGTGTTCGCCAACATCCGCCCCATCGACAAGTTCGGCCGCTATGGCGGCGAGGAATTCCTGCTGCTGCTTCCCGAGACGTCAGGTGAAGGCGCCGCGCGCATCCTCTACCGGCTGCGCGCGATCATCGCCGATCTCGACTGGAGCGCATTCTCGCCCGGCATGCAGGTAACGATTTCGGCCGGCGTCGCGACGCTGAAACCGAATGAGACGCCCGACATCATTCTCGCGCGCGCCGACAGCGCGCTTTACGCAGCCAAGGCACGGGGACGCAATCGCATCGCCAGCGCCTGATCGACCAATCCGTTTCCGGACGACGAAGAAACCGTCGCCGGCCTGAATATCCGAGCACTCCAGGATAGAGTCATGAGTTCGAAGCCCGCCGCCACCACCGAAAGTCTGCTCGACGAGTTGCAGACCACGCTCGCGCATGGAACCGTCGCGCGCCGGGTCGAGACCCTGCGCCGGGTCACCGACCTCTTCATCAACGGCGCGGTGGATTATTCCAACGAACAGGTCGGGCTGTTCGACGACGTTTTCCAGTGCCTGATGGTTCACATCGAGACGTCCGCCAAGGCGCTGCTCGCCAGTCGCCTGGCTCCGATCGACACCGCGCCGCCTGGCACCATCCGCGCGCTGGCGTTCGACGATCTGATCGAGGTCGCGGCTCCGGTGCTGTCGAGGTCGGAGCGTCTCGACGACGAGGCGCTGATCGAGACCGCGCGCAACAAGAGCCAGGCGCATTTGCTGGCGATCTCGCTGCGAAGGGTGCTGAGCGGCGCCGTGACCGACGTATTGGTGCTGCGCGGCAATGACGATGTAATCCAGAGCACGGTCAACAACCCGGGTGCGGAGTTTTCGGAGCGCGGCTTTACCCGGCTGATCGATCGCGCCGAGGGCGACGACAATCTCGCAACCTGTCTCGGCATGCGTCCGACGATGCCGCGGCACCTCTATTTGAAGCTGATCGCCAAGGCTTCCGCCACGGTACGGGAGCGCCTCGAGGCCGCCCACCCGAAGCAGGCGGGGGAGGTGCCGAACGCCGTGCGCGAAGCGACACGGCTGGCGCGCTCCGCGCCGGTGGCGATCACCAGGGACACCGCGATCGCCCACGCGCTGGTCAAGTCGCTCCACGAGGACGGCCGGCTCGACGAATTCCAGGTGGCGACGTTCGCCGAGGCCGGCAAGTTCGACGAAGCCAACGCGGCGCTCGCCGCCCTCGCCAACGTGCCGGTGTCGATCGCCGAAAACATGATGCTGGAAACCCGCACCGAGGGCGTCATGATCCTGGCCAAGGTCGGTGCGTTGTCGTGGTCGACCGTGAAGGCGATCATCAACATGCGCGACGAACTATCCGGCCTGGAGCCGACCGATCTGGCGGCCTGCAAGGCCACCTATGAACGGCTGCGGTCCTCGACGGCACAGCAGGTGCTGCGCTTCCACCGGATGCAGCAGGCCGCCGCCGCACCGGCGGCGTAAGCATTCAACCGCATCAGAACCGCAGCACCCGCGGCCCCGCCAGCGCGCCGACGGCAGCGACCAGGACCGCGGCGATCGTGTACCAGGTCGCGACGAACAGCGGCGAATCGTCGGTGCAGTGCGAGGCGTAGAGCGTTGCCGCCAGTCCCGCCGACAGCAGTCCGGCAATCGCGCCGGCGACAGCGGGCCGTGTCGGGGCGCCGTGACGCAGGCCGAGCAGCGCCGCCGCCAATATCGGAAGCGCCATCAGCGGAATCCAAGTCAGGCAGTTCCACGAATTCTTGCCCATCATCCGCATCATCATCGGCATCCGCTGCGGCATCATCATCTCGGTGGAGATGCCCGCGACAAGAAGTCCGACCGGAATCAGCAGCAGCCACCCCCAGCCCCGCAGCGAGGCCTCCGGCCGCGACAGATGCAGGCTGATGGCGATGGCCGGAATCGCCAGCGCCAGCGTTACGACGAACTTCAGGTCGAAAAACGGATTGCGCATCGCGGTCATGACATCCGGCCGGACCCCAAGCTGGGTCAGGAAAATCGCGACTGAAACCGACGCCGCCAGCAAGAGCCCCAGCGCCAGCACGAAGCCCACCGGCCGGGCGCGGTGCGCGTTGTCGGCGGCGAGGGCACGAATAAGCTGATCGGTCTCCATTCTCATTGTCCCCGTAGCCTGGCGGTGAGGCTGGCAAGCCCGCGATGCAGCGCCACGCGCACCGCGCCCTCGCTCATCGCGAACTTCTTCGCGGTATCCTGGATCGACGCGCTATCGACCGCGATCGACTGCAGCACGTCGCGCTGGCGCGCCGGCAGCGACTGCAACTGGGCCGCGACCTCGCCGGTGGGCACGGTCTCCGCGGCCGGCTCGCCCGGCAGCGTCTCGGCGAAATCGTCGATGTTGACGAACACCCGCCGGCCGCGGCGGCGCAGCGCATCGATCAGCTTGTTGCGGGCGATCGCAAACAGCCAGGGCGCAAACGGAGCGTCGGCGTCCCAGGTATGCCGTTTCAGATGCACCGCCAACAAAATGTCTTGCACGATGTCCTCGGATTGATCGGCCGGTTGCCCTGCCCGCGTCAGGCCGCGGCGCGCCGCGGCCCGGAGCACCGGCGTGACGGCCTTGAGCAGGCGATGATACGCCGCATCGTCGCCTGAAATGGCCAACCGCATCAGGCCGGTCCATTCGTCCTCACGTTCGCGCACGCGCGCTCCCACATTGCAATTCGGTCTATGTTTCAATTTGTTACGCCAAAAGCCGTCGATCACGAAGTCGTGACCTGAGCTTCAGGCGATCTCGATACCGTCGCACCCGGACTTCGGGAATCGCGACAGCGAATTCCACTCCTCATGGCTCATAACATCGATCGGTTCCGCTGACACCCATAGCGTCGGTTGCGGCATGTAACTGCGAATGCGTCCCCGAAGGCCGCGGCCGTCGCTGCCCTGCTTTCGCCCGGTCTCGCCCGAAGATTCCCCTTTTCCGCCGCGCTGTGGCCACGCGGTGGGGTCTCATTTCGCTTCGGGGGCGGGCAAATGGGGAGATTGCCAAATGATCATCAAAGCCAGCGGGCGCTCGGCATTGATTCTAGCGACCGGGCTCTTTGTATGTTTCGCGGGGCCATCGCAGGCGGCGCCGGGTGACGACACCGCAACCGCAAGTTCAAAATCCGAAACAGCCACGGGGGCGCCGATTGCGCTCAACAAACCCGCCAAGCCGCGCCAATCGAAAAAAATCGCGCAGCGAAAATCCGGCAAGGCGGCGCTGAAATCCTCGGCAGCCAGGAAGGCGACCTTCGTCGCCGATAGAGCCGACAAGGATTCGACCGGGATCCCGCCGTCGATCGCCAATGCCAACGCGCAACTGGCCCCCGCCGAGGCGCCTGCCGGCAGCGCCATGGCGATGTCGGCGAAAGCCAACACGATGCTGCTGGCCTCCGCGGACAAGCCGGCTGACAGGCAGCCGGCGGCCGAATCCGAGGTCATGGCCCCCGATCAGCTCAACGACCTCGACCGCGCGCTGCAGCAAGCCAAGCCCGCTGCACCAGCCATGACGCTGGCTTCGGCCGAGGCGCCTGCCCCGCCCGCCACGCCGGTCATGGCCGCCAGCAAGGACGATTCCGCCTGGGACCAGACCTCGCTGATCGGGAAGATCTTCATCGCCTTCGGCGCGCTGCTGACGATGGCCTCCGCCGCGCGCATGTTCATGGCGTAAGGAGTTTCGTGTCCCGGATGCGTCCGGGACACGGCATTCACCCCACTTGAAGCCCATCCCGCCAGCGGGCACATTGCCGGCGCAATCAGCGCCGGGGTGGATCATGAGCACGTTCGAACACATCATTGTCGAGAGCAAGGGCGGGGTCGGCATCATCACGCTGAATCGCCCGAAAATGCTCAATGCGCTGTCGTTCGGCGTCTTCCGGGAGATCGCCGCGGCGGTCGACGATCTCGAGGCCGACGACGCGATCGGCTGCATCCTGCTGGCTGGCGGCGAGAAGGCCTTTGCGGCGGGCGCCGACATCAAGGAAATGCAGCCGAAAACCTTCATCGACATGTTTTCCAGCGATTTCACCGCCATCGGCGGCGACCGCGTCGCCAGATGCCGCAAACCGACCATTGCCGCGGTCAGCGGCTATGCGCTCGGCGGCGGCTGCGAACTCGCCATGATGTGCGACATCATCATCGCCGCGGACACCGCCAAGTTCGGTCAGCCGGAAATCACGCTCGGCACCATTCCCGGCATCGGCGGAACGCAGCGGCTGACGCGCGCCGTCGGCAAATCCAAGGCGATGGACCTCTGCCTCAGCGGCCGGATGATGGATGCCGCCGAAGCGGAGCGCTCGGGCCTGGTCAGCCGCGTCGTGCCCGCCGACAAATTGATGGCGGAAGCGCTGGCCGCGGCAGATAAAATCGCCGCGATGTCGCGACCGGCGGCCGCGATGGCCAAGGAAGCCATCAACCGCGCCTTCGAGACGCCGCTGGCGGAGGGCATGAACGTCGAGCGCAACCTGTTCCACTCGACCTTCGCGCTGGAGGATCGTTCCGAAGGCATGGCGGCGTTCATCGAGAAGCGCAAGCCGGTGAACAAGAACAGGTAGCGGAGAGAGATATCTCGTTCGTCGTCCCCGCGCACGCGGCGACCCATAATCTTGGTCATCTGTTGTTGAGGAAGCTGTCGACCAGTGTACTCAACAATAACCGCCGCGGCGTATGGGTCCCCGCGTGCGCGGGGACGACACCGAGATTATTCCGCCCGGCTCCTCACCAGCGCGCGATAGGCGCGTTCCGAAAGTGTCACGGGTCTATCGAGGCCGAGCCGCGCCAGGCATTCGACGTCGGCGGGATCAGGGCTGCCCGTCAATCCCTGCCACAACAGCCCCGGCAAATGCAGCGGCGAACGCTGTGCCTCCCGCAGCACCTGCAACGCGGGGATCAGCCGCTGCTCGGTGTCCGTAAAATCGCTGCTGAACGGGAACGACGGAAGCACGCCCGCTTCGCGCACCGGTTTCAAGGCGGCCTTGATGCGCTCCGGAAAGTTTTCGCGTTGGTCCGGCGGAATTTCAAAGTTCTTCGGCAGTTTTCCGGCATCCTTGGCCTGCCGCGCCAGTTCGGCCTGAAAGCGGGAGTCCGCCACCGCGAGCATCGCGGCGCAGTGGCTGGAGGAGGACGGCGTAGATCCCTCCCGATTTCCCAAAGTGATGGATCACCGCCGCCGGATGTCGGAACGGCCGCAAGTTCAGCGGGCTGTCGCCGATGAACTTTCCTGATGCCGGCGTGTGACGAACCGGCAACAGCAAAGCACTGAATCAAGTTTCGGTGCGCGACTGTTTGCCTGTAGCGGCAGCGGCCTCTAAACAGTAAACACCAAGGCGTCGGCGGGGGCGGACGACCGGAAGTATTTGCGGGATCATATGGTTGGGCGTGCCGCAAAAGTAGGCGATGTGGCAAGGCGTGTGCTTCGATCGGGCATTTGCCTTGGCGTGGTGGTTTGCGTCGGATTTGCGGCTTCCGCAGCCCATAGCGAAAACCTGCCCGAGGCTCTGGCCAAGGCCTACCAGACCAATCCGGTGCTCAATGCGGAACGGGCGCGGCAACGCGCCACCGATGAGAATGTGCCGCAGGCGCTGGCCGGCTACCGGCCGCAGATCGTCGCCAGTCTCGGCGCGGGGCTGCAGGCGGTGCGCGACCTGCTGCCGGGCAACACGTTCCAGTCGGCGAACCTGAAGCCGTGGACCGTCGGGGTGACGGTGACGCAAACCCTGTTCAATGGTTTCAAGACCGCCAACAGCGTCCGCGTCGCGGAGCTGCAGGTGCAGGCCGGGCGCGAAGCCCTGCGCAATGTCGGCCAGGGCGTGCTGCTCGACGCCGTCACCGCCTATACCAACGTGCTGGCCAATCAGTCGCTGGTCGAGGCGCAACGCGTCAACGTCGCGTTCCTGCAGGAAACGCAGGGCATCGTCCAGAAGCGTCTCAATGCCGGCGACGTGACGCCGACCGATACCGCACAGGCCGACGCGCGGCTCAGCCGCGGGCGCGCCGATCTCAATGCCGCCGAGGTCAATCTCGCGATCAGCCAGGCGACCTATGCCCAGGTGATCGGCAATCCGCCATCGCAGTTGCGGCCCGCCGAAACCGTCGACCGCTATTTGCCGCGCAGCCGCGACGACGCCACCGGCCTTGCCTTCAAACAACATCCGGCGGTACTGGCCGCGGCCTTCGACGTCGACGTCGCCTCCACCACCATTCGCGTCGCCGAGAGCAGCCTGCTGCCGACCATCACCTTGCAAGGCAGCGTCAGCCGCAGCCGCGACAGCGATCCCACGCTGGGCACGTTCGGGACCGACCAGGCCTCCGTGGTCGGCCAGCTCAACGCGCCGATCTATGACGGCGGCACCGGCGCCTCGCAGACCCGGCAGTCCAAGGAACTGGCGGCGCAAAGCCGGCTCGTGCTCGACCATGTCCGCAACCAGGCGCGCACCGCGGCAGTCGCCGCGTGGGTTTCCCATGAAGGCGCCAAGGTCGCGGTAGCCGCTTCCGAAGCCGAAGTGCGGGCCGCAACGATCGCGCTGCAGGGCGTCGGCAGGGAAGCGCAAGGCGGCCAGCGCACCACGCTCGACGTGCTGAACTCGCAGCAGGATCTGACGCTGGCGAAAGCCCGGCTGATCGGCGCCCAGCGCGAGCGGGTCATCGCCTCCTACACGCTGCTCAGCGCCATCGGCAAGCTCGACGTCAAGACGTTGTCGCTCAACACCCCGGACTATCTGCCGGAAGTACATTACCATCAGGTGCGCGACGCCTGGCACGGTCTGCGCACGCCGTCGGGACAGTAGGCCCGAACGGATTTTCAGGGGCGCGCCGGCCATTGCGGCGGATGACTGCCAAGCGGCATCGCCGGACGGGCCCAGAACGCCGGCGTTTTCGACAGCACGGCGGAATGGCTGACCGACCACAACGGACCGAAGCCCGAGGGCACCTCCTGCACAAACGGTCTGATCGCGTCACCCTTCAAGTCCTCGGTCGTAATACCGTCAGCCACGCGGCCCAGATTCCACAGCCATCGCCCGGTCCGCGCCAGCGATACGCGGACGTGCCAGCTGCCGCCTTCGCGCGCCTGGCGCGCCTTCGCCATCATGGCGCCGAACGCCATCAGGTAGCCGGTGGCGTGGTCGAGCATTTGCGCCGGCAGCTCCTTCGGACCTTCCACCCCGGCGGCCAGGCCTTCGGCGTGATTGAAGCCGGTCGCAGTCTGCACCAGCGAGTCGAAACCGCGGCGCTCGGCCCATGGCCCGGCATGGCCATAGGCCGACAGCGACACATAGACGATGCCGGGATTGATTTTCGCCGCGTCCTCCGGCGAGAAGCCGAGCGCCGCCAGCGCGCGCGGGCGATAGCCCTGCGAGAAAATATCCGCACTCGCCAGCAGGTCGCGCAATACGCTTCGCCCCTGCTCGCTCTTGAGCTCGACAAAACTGGTCAACTTGCCGCGGCCGGTATCGATGGCGAGCCAGGGGATTGCCGGCAGGTCGGGACCGGAGATCAGCAGAACGTCGGCACCGTGCGCCGCGAGCGTCCGGCCCGCGACGGGACCCGCGATCACCCGCGACAGGTCCAGCACGCGCAGCCCCGCCAGCGGGCGATCGCCTTTGGGCCATGGTTTGGGTGCGGCATTGCCGATTTTTTCGATCGATACCAGCGGCAGTTCGGTGAGCGCTTTGGCCTGCGGAAGCGCCGACCACTCATCGTGCGAGCGCATCATCGCGACCACGCCGCCGGCGACATAGGCGGCGGTCTCGAACGCCTCGGCGTCCCACTGCAGCAGCGCGGTCTGGACCTCGTCGCGCTCGGGTCTGCAGTTCAGCACCATGCAGACGGCGGCGCGGTGATGCGGAAAATTGGTGTGCAGCCGCACGAAACGCGCATCACGGGTTTTGTAAATGCCGGCGATGGCGTCCCAGGCCGGCGGCGGTCCCTTGCCATCGGCACGAAGGTAACGTTCGCTGCGACATTCGACGACGGCATGACGCATGTCGACCGTGACATCCTGGCTTTGCCCGCTGCGCAATTGCCAGATCTGCGCGGCGGCCAATCCGGTCGCGGCGATCGCGGCCTGCGCCGCGGCGGCGACGCGAAACGACGACGGCAACTGCGGTTCTTCGCCGCTCAGCGTGATGGCATCGAGCGCGGCGGCATCGCCGCCGGCCTGCGTCCAGATGTCGGCGAGGATTTCGCGGGGACTTTGCATGGCATCACTCTTCCCTGACTTTCCCACCTCTGCCTCACCATGCCGGAAGATGCAACGGCTGCCATCGGTCTAACCTGGATCGTCGGGCGATGAGGGCCGGGGGTGCTTTCGAACAGCCAGACATGCGCTTAAATCTCGCGGCGCGATTAGCCCGAGGTTTTTCAGAAGGGGCTGGACAGGCGTTTCAGAAAACATGCAGTGATTTGCCCGCTCGGGTAGTCACACTTGCCAGATCAACCCGATGGTGCCGCACGATTGCGCCGCCCCCGGATTGGCCTGCGTCAATGCCGGCGTGCTACGATCCGTCATCAGGGATGTCGCGGGTCAACAGGGGAAGTCACACATGGACTTGGGTTTGAAGGGAAGAAACGCGGTAGTGCTCGGGGGCACGCGCGGTATTGGACGCGCGATCGCCGATACGCTGGCTGGCGAAGGCGCCGGCGTGGCTGTCTGTGCCCGCAACGGGGAGCAGGTTGCGAACACGGTTGCCGAGCTGAAAAACCGGGGCGTGCGGGCAACCGGCGCGTCCGTCGATATCACCGACGGCGCCGCGCTGGCGTCGTGGATCGCTGGCGCCGCCCGGGAGCTGGGCAGCATCGACATGCTGTTTTCCAATGCCGGCGCCATGGCGCAGGGCGGCGATCCCGCCTCGTGGGAGCAGAACTTCCGGCTCGACGTGCTGGGCGCGGTCAACGCGTTCGAGGCCGCCCGCCCGTTCCTCGAGGCCAGCGGCGAGAACAACGGCGACGCCGCCTTTATCATCATCTCGTCAATTTCGGCGGCGCAGGCAGACAATGCCAGTTCGTACGGTCCGATCAAGGCGGCCCTGGTGCACATGGCGAAGGGACTGGCGCGGCAATACGCGGGCAAGAAAATCCGCGTCAACGTGGTGTCGCCGGGCACGGTCTATTTCAAGGGCGGCGTCTGGAACATGGTCGAGCAGAACATGCCCCAGCGTTATCAGGATACGCTCAAGCGCAATCCGACGGGACGCATGGCCACGCCGCAGGAAATCGCCAACGCGGCCATATTCCTGGCGAGCCCGGCCTCCTCGTTTACGACAGGTTCGAACCTGATCGTCGACGGCGCTATCTCCAACCGCGTGAATTTTTGAGGGTCTGAGAAACTGGAAGCATGCAAGATTGAAATGCAGTTGGGCTATCGCATCAATCGCGAACGGGTACGTGCGGATGTGCTCCCATAACGGACATCGACCGAAGCGACCAACCGGACACGAATGACCACTTTTCGGACATGGCGAGCGTTTCATGTTGCAATGCCGCAGCCAAAACCAGCCAAGGAACAGCCCTGACCGTGCAAAGAGTGGACTTCCGCTCTTCCCCCCAAGAGCGGACATCACGCAGCAGGGCCGAGCTTCCGAAAAGGGCGATGAGGAAAACCTCATGCACCGCAACAAAACAGCGTCCCGGTAGGTTGTACAGATGGCAGGCACTTATTTGGCCATATCCAAGCGGTCCGGCGACAGAAATCGGGACCACAGGCCGCACAACAAGAAGTTGACTCAAGTCCCCATCGAGGATCAGCATAGTGGCCGATAGGCGACTACCAAGCGCTCGCCACTCCTGCCCGGACAGGACACGAGCCGTGCGGACGCACATCGATAAACGATAAACGATAAACGAAAGGAGGAGATGATGACCATGGGGGGAATCCTGAAGACCGCCATAGTGGCGGCAGGGCTGGCGGTATCGGCCAGCGCGCTCACGGCAGCGCCGCTGCTGTCAACCGAGGTCTACGTGGGCAAGCTCGAACTGCCGTGGGACATGGCCTGGCTGAAGGACGGCACGATGTTCTTCACCGAGAAGTGCAAGGGCCTGTCGGTGCGGATGCCCAACGGCACGATCAACAAGCTGCACGGCTTGGGGGGCACGAGCGGATACAACTCATCGAGCGCCGACCTGTTCTGCGACGGACAGGCCGGCATGATGGGCGTCGCGGTCGATCCGTCGTTCGATAGCAACCGCTACCTCTACGTCTACTCGAGCTCGAAGCTCAACGACAAGCTCGGCAACCGTGTGATGCGCTTCAAGGTGAACGAGGAGAAGACGCAGGTGTCCGACCGGACCGACATCGTCGGCGACATCGGCTACAAGCCCAAGGCGTCGAAGCATCCGTTCGGCGGACCCGGCGCACACAATGGTGGCCGCATCCGCTTCAGTCCCGGCGACGGCTTCCTCTACGTGACGACGGGCGACAACCACCTGGGCACCGGGCCGCAGAGCCCGACGTACATCGGCGGCAAGGTGCTGCGCATCGACCGCGACGGCAAGGCGGCCCCCGGCAACAAGCCGCCGGCCGGCTTCGACCCGCGGATCTACACGTACGGCCACCGCAATCCGCAGGGCATTGCGTTCCGGCCGGGCGACAACCGGCCGTTCACCGCAGAGAACGGCCCGTGGCACAGCGACGAGGTGACCGCACTCGAAAACGGCGGCAATGCGGGCTGGGATCCCCGGCCGAACATGGCCGGCCGCAAGGACTGCCCGGACGACTACTGCGGCTACTCGCCGAACCAGATGGGAGCGATGGAACCGGCGAAGCGGGCGGCCTTCATGCCGATGACCGATCTCAAGACCTATCCCAAGGCGATGAAGCCGGCCTGGAACAACACCGGGCTCTCGCAGGGCATGTTCTGCAACACGTTCCTGTCCGGCTCGAAGTGGAAGGACTGGGACGGACAGATGATCGTCGGGTATTCCGGCATCGGCATCCACGGCACAGCGGTCGGCAACCGGCTCGACGCGCTGAAGATCAGCCCGGACGGCCTCAAGGCGACCCGTACCCAAGTGTCATGGCCGACCGCGACCGGTCGTTTCCGCGGGTGCTCGCAGGGGCCCGACGGGGACCTGTACGTGGCGCTCGAGGACCAGGGCAACATCATCCGCGTGACGCCGCAGTAACGGCCGTCGACCCGACGCGCCGCCGCCCGGCGGCGCGTCGGGTCGTTCCCCGCGCCCCGGGCGCATTGCTCCGAACCCAGAGACGTGTTGATGCAGATTCTGTTGAAGTGGCTCGTCGTCGCCGGCCTAGCCGGTGCCGCGGCGCCTGCGCAGGCTGACTACGACCTGGTCGTCAAGAAGAACTGCCTGGCCTGCCACAGCCTGGACAAACGGAAGTACGGTCCGAACTTCACGGAAATCCTGGCGAAGTACGCCAACGACAAGACGGCCACCCAGAAGCTCGTGAAGAAGATCCGCAAGGGCGGCACCGGGGTCTGGGGCAACGACGTGATGCCGCCGCAGCCGCAGGTCTCCGAAGCCGAAGCGAAAGCGATCGTGAAGTACCTGCTTTCGCTCTAGACGTCCCGCGCCGACCGCCTTTCGTCGGGGGGCGGCGTCCCCTCGTTGCCCGGCCGGACCGGCCGGCCCGCAGCTGGGCCAACTTCGCGGGGCAAGGCGTGCACCCGTGGCGCCGGGCGCCTTCGCAGCGCCCGTCGAGGACGCGGATGTGCAACGGACCTCGACTCTGTGTGACGATGGTGACCGCCGTGACGATCGCGTTCGCGGCGGTGCCGGCGTGCGCCAGCGCCAGCATTCGGCATCGCGCCCCGCAGCATTGACGCATATCCGCTTATGCGACTCGCGCACAAGGGATAGAGGCTGGCGGGCGGGCGTTGGGCCACGTGGAACTGGCTGGACCCACGAAGTGCAATTTGGCGGTGGCGGTGGCGGTGGAGATGTCGACGGTGACTTCAACTCGTACCAAAATAGGCGATCGTTTCTATCTCCACCAACACTTCCGGCTTCCCAAGTGACCGCACTTCTACAAGTGTGGAAGCGGGAAAACTCCGCTGAAGAATTCGCGGCGCGCTCGCCAGAGCCGGAATCCACTTCGTTCGAGAACGCCTCAATGAAAATCCCTTGACGGCGGCAGGATCCGCACATTCCGGGGATGGCGGATTTTCTGGGCGGGATTGTCCGGATGCCCGCGCCGATCGTCATTGAGCGGTTCGATCAGCGCGGGACCTGTCGGCACCGCAGGCTTGCGGCCGAGCGCGTCGTTGGCGAGGCCGACCAGATCGTGCGAGCGGTCAGTGAGGCGTTGCGCGACCAGATGCGTCACCTGTTCGGGGCTGCTCTGGATATAGCCCTCGACCAGAACGAGCCGCGCGCCCATCACTTCCTTGCGGAACTCTTCCATCACCTTCGGCCACACCACGATATTGGCGATGCCGGTTTCGTCCTCCAGCGTCATGAACACCACACCCTTGGCGCTGCCCGGCCGCTGCCGCACCAGCACCACGCCGGCGCAGCGGACACGCTTTCTG
>NZ_JAUYAN010000099.1 GCF_030693485.1 Bradyrhizobium sp.
TCGATCGCGGCCTGGGCTTCGGCATTCATGCTTTCGGAGGGCGTGCTGATGGCGTTGTCGTGGTTGCCGCGCACGGCGATGGCGCCGCTATTGACGAGCCCCATCACCGTCTCGACCGTCCATTCCGGATCGGCGCCATAACCGACATAGTCGCCGAGCAAAATCATTCGCTGCGCGCCGCGCGCCCGTGCAAAATCGAGGCATGCTGAAAACGCCTGCCGATTGGCATGGATATCCGCAAAGACAGCCAGCAGCACGATTTCCTCCGCCTGCACGATATCCGTCGAGCGAGTGTCCGGCTTGACGGACATCAAACAACACGGCGATGGGGGCTTGCAACTTGATGCAAGCAATCGGGTTCGGCTGCCGAATTCGAGCGCTGTTACGTGGCGCGGGGGGCAATAGCGCGCGAAGACTAATCAGCGCTTGCGCGGCGCTTCCAGTCCCCGCAGCAGCAGCGCCAGCACCGCGTCGATCCGCGCGGCGAATGCCGGGTCGCTCCATTCCTCGGCATGGGCGGGATGATGGAAGCGGATGGTGGCGTCGAACACCGCGCGCGACGTCGCCTTGACGTCGGCGATTTCGAACGCGCCCTGCTTCACGCCGTCGGACAGGATATGCTCGACCTGGTCGCAGAGGCATTCCTTGTGCGAACTCACCGCCTGACAGGCTTCCTGCGCCAGCGCCAGATAGGTCGCGAACATCTCGGGGTCGTCGGACAGTTTCTTGTGCCTGGCCGCAAACAGCGTGCGCAGCCAGCGCTCCAGCCGGGCCGGCGCCGGTCCCGGCCCTTCCACGATCTTCTGCAGCGGCGCATTGAAGCGGTCGAGCCAGCGTTTGGCGACGGCCTGGCGCAGCGAGGCCTTGCTGGGAAAATGCCGGTAGACGCTGCCATGGCTGACATCGAGCGCACGGGCGACATCCACCACGGTGGCCTTCGCCAGCCCAAAACGGCGCAAGACGTCCTCGGTGACTTCGAGGATCCGCTCGGGGGTCAGAACTACATTCTCGTTCATGCGCGCACCGTCTGCTTCCAGTCGTCGTGGCGGGCGGCCAACGCCGCCCTCTTTTAACGGGCTAAACGGCTGGCCTGCGCCTCAAGATGGCGGGCAACCCGGGCGTCGAGCCAGCGTTGGATGTGTTGGACGAAATCAAGGAACTCGATCGTCATGGCTAAGTCCTCTGCAAGTCCGCTGGCCCGCGGTCGATCGGCCGCCGGGCCAGGGTGACGCCCATCAGCGGCGTCACGAGCGATATAGCCTATCTTGCTAACAGATTACAATATCTGTTAGTCAATGTTTCGTGATCATAGGAGGCACAGGTTGCCGGCAAGGGCTCCCCGCACCCGGCCGGGCCGAGGTTTGTCTCACCGGGGCGGCTCTGCTAAAGCGCGGCGTAAAAACAATCGGCCGGGAATCGCACGCGATCCCCCGCTTTGCTCGCCCGGAGTCCTCGATGATCCCCCGCTATACCCGCCCGGAAATGGCCGCCATCTGGGAGCCGCTGACCCGTTTCAAAATCTGGTTCGAGATCGAGGCCCATGCCTCGGATGCCCAGGCCGAACTTGGCGTGATCCCGAAAGAGGCCGCCAAAACCATCTGGGCCAGGGGCAAGGACGCCCAGTTCGATGTCGCGCGGATCGACGAGATCGAACGCGAGGTCAAGCACGACGTCATCGCCTTCCTCACCCACCTCGCCGAATTCGTCGGTCCGGATTCGCGCTTCGTGCACCAGGGCATGACCTCGTCCGACGTGCTCGACACCTGTTTCAACGTCCAGCTCACCCGTGCGGCGGATATGCTGATCGCCGACATGGACAAGGTGCTGGCGGCGCTGAAGCGGCGCGCCTTCGAGCACAAGATGACGCCGACCATCGGCCGCTCCCACGCCATCCACGCCGAACCCACCACGTTCGGATTAAAACTGGCCTATGCCTATGCCGAATTTTCACGCGCCCGCGAGCGCCTGGTCGCCGCGCGCAAGGAAGTAGCGACCTGCGCGATCTCGGGGTCGGTCGGAACCTTTGCGCATATCGATCCGCGCGTCGAGGAACACGTTGCCAGGGCAATGGGCCTCGCGGTCGAGCCGATCTCGACGCAGATCATCCCGCGCGATCGTCACGCCATGTATTTTGCCACGCTCGGCGTGATCGCCTCGTCGGTCGAACGCCTCGCCACCGAAATCCGGCATCTGCAGCGCACCGAGGTGCTGGAAGCCGAGGAATTCTTCTCCGAGGGCCAGAAGGGCTCCTCCTCGATGCCGCACAAGCGCAACCCGGTGCTGACGGAAAACCTCACGGGCCTGTCGCGGATGGTGCGCGCCTATGTGACGCCGGCGATGGAGAACGTCGTGCTGTGGCACGAGCGCGATATCTCGCACTCCTCGGCCGAACGCATGCTGGCGCCGGACGCCACGGTCACACTCGATTTCGCGCTGAACCGGCTGGCCGGGCTGATCGAGAAGCTGGTGATCTACCCTGAAAACATGCGGAAGAATCTCGACCGTCTCGGCGGCCTGATTCATTCGCAGCGGCTGTTGACGGCGCTGACCCAGAAGGGCTGTTCGCGCGAGGATTCCTATCGCCTCGTGCAGCGCAACGCGATGCCGGTGTGGCGCGGCGAAGGCGACTTCGAGACGCTGCTGAAAAAGGATGCCGAGTTGAAGAAGTATCTCAGCGATGCCGAGATCTCCGAGCAGTTCGACCTCGGCTATCACTTCAAGCACGTCGATACGATCTTCAGGCGGGTGTTCGGCGAAAGCTGAGCGGAATCATGGGAAGCGTCCTCGCCGTCAGCGCCCGCCGTGGCCATCACTTCAGCAAGACCCCGAGCCTGAGCATTCGCCTGCTCCGCGGACTGGGCGTGGCCGGCGACGCCCATATGGGCGAGACGGTCAAGCACCGCTCCCGCGTCCGCCGCGATCCGACCCAGCCCAATCTGCGGCAGGTGCATCTGATCCACGCCGGGTTGTTCGACGAATTGCGCGGCAAGGGTTTTGTCGTGCGGCCCGCCGACCTCGGCGAGAACGTCACCACCTCGGGCATCGATCTGCTGGCGCTGCCATCGGGCACGCGGCTGCATCTTGGGACAAGCGCGGTGGTCGAGATCACCGGGCTGCGCAATCCCTGCATCCAGATCGATACCTTTCAAAAAGGCTTGATGGCGGCGACGCTGGACAAGGATGCGGACGGAAATCTCATCCGCAAGGCCGGGGTCATGGGCATCGTGATATCGGACGGCGACATCAGGCCGGGCGACGCAATCCGCGTCGAACTGCCGGCAGGGCCGCACCGGCCCTTGCAGCCTGTGTAACCCCAGGCAATCCGCCGAGCAGCGTTTTGTGGCACTCGTCGAGCGTAGCCGGTTTCTGGTTACCATCATATAACCTATTGTTAATGCTATATTATTACAAAACCGAAATAAGACTGCTACTGTACATGGGGTTGTTTTCGATATTTTTGTTTGGGAACGAGAACCGGGATCGATCCGCGTCGGCTCTCCGCGGCGCAACCACGTCCGATAACACCTGAATGATCATGCGAGATCGGCTAGAAACACGGCGTGACAGCACCTCCGACGATTCTGGTTTTCGATTCCGGCCTGGGCGGGCTCACGGTCTTGCGTGAGATCGTCGGGGCGCGGCCAGACGCTCATTATGCCTATGTCGCCGACGATGCTTTCTTTCCCTACGGCCATCATGGCGAGGACGAGATCATCGCGCGCGTGGTGCCGCTGATCGGCGAACTGATCGCCGCGCATACGCCCGACCTCGTCGTGATCGCCTGCAACACCGCCTCCACGCTGGTCATGTCGCATCTGCGCGAGCGGTACCAAGTCCCCTTTGTCGGGACGGTGCCCGCGATCAAACCGGCCTGCGCCAGTTCGAAGACCAGGCGGGTGTCGGTGCTGGGCACCAGGGGCACCGTGAAGCGCGAATACACCAGGGCGCTGATCCGCGATTTCGCGCAAGGCTGCGACGTGACGCTGGTGGGTTCGGCGGATCTCGCCTCGCTGGCGGAAAGGGCTTTGAGCGGCGAAGCGGTCAGCGACCGCGCGATAGCGGCCGAACTCGCGCCCTGCTTCATCGGCACCGGCGCGAGCGATCCGCATCGAACCGACACCGTGGTGCTGGCCTGCACTCATTATCCCCTGCTGATGGATCGGCTGGTCCGGCTGGCGCCGTGGCCGGTGGACTGGGTCGATCCCGCGCCCGCGATTGCGCGGCGGGTTTCGGAATTGCTCGGCCCCCCCGGCAGAGCCGACCATACCGGCGCCGAAATGATCTTCACCTCGAAGCGCCCGCATACGCTGAGCCAGGCCCTGATGCCGTTTTTCGGCGGCCGCGTCCCGGCGTGAACGCATATTGAACTTTTCGGCGTCACGCCGCGCTGCTAGCTTTTCCAGGCACGCGATCAAGCCAGCCCCATGGAGCTTCGAATTTGACGCAAGCCGCGCCTGCACCGTTGAACCGTCTCCGCAGACTGTGGCAGGAGGGGCGTCCGACATTGGGCGCGATTGCGACCATTCCCTCGATCCAGACCGTGCAGATCATGGCGCGCTCCGGGCTCGACTGGATCATCGTCGACCTCGAGCACGGGCCGATCGATCTCGGCTCCGCGCACGCGATGATCACGGCCACGGCAGGCACGCCATGCATCCCGCTGGCGCGGATTGCCGCCAACGAGCCCTGGCTGGCGAAGGCGCCGATGGACATCGGCGCGCTCGGTATCAATTTCCCGATGATCTGCAGCGCTGCGGATGCGGAGAAGGCCGTGCGCAGCGTGCGCTATCCGCCGCGCGGCGACCGGCTGTGGGGTCCGTTCCACGCCCCGTTCCGCTGGGGCGTTTCGATGCCCGACTACATGGCGACCGCCGACGACGACATGATCTGCATGATCACGATCGAGCATGTCGACGCGGTCGAGCGCATCGACGAGATCATGGCCACCCCCGGCATCGACATCGCGGTGATCGGCCCCGGCGACCTCGCCACTTCCATCAACAAGCGCGGCCGCATCGACGATCCCGACGTGCAGGCGCTGATGGCGCGCGCCGAGGCCGGCATCCTCAAGAGCGGCGTGCCGATCGGCGGCGTGGCGCGCACCGCTGAACAGGCCAACGCGATGATCGATCGCGGCTACCTGGCACTGGCGCTCGGCTTCGACTGGTCGCTGTTCCAGCGCGGCATCGCGGCGAGCTTTGAGGGCATCAGACGCTGAAGCCTGGATGCTTCTAATGCAGCGCTGGCGCGCCGCGAGGAAATTCAAGCATATTCAACGCGGTGTGATAAAATACGACAGCGTCCCGCCGGACGGGGTTGCGCAAAGGCTGGCGTCAGGCCGGCCGGTTCGTGCTAGATGAAGTGCCGGTGGACAGGCAATCCGGCCGTCCGGTTCGATGTTGCGGAACTTGAGTGGAACGATGCGCGGAACGGTTCGAAAAATCTCAATGCCGCGCCGTCTCGTCGCCGACCTCATGCATGCCTCGATCCGCGTGCCCTTTGTTTCGCTGACCCGCACCCTCAACGTCCGTCCGCTGATCGAAGCCCGCGCGCTGGCGGCGGAACCGCCCGGCTGGGCGGCCATCTTCGTCAAGGCGTTCGCGCTGGTGGCGAAGGACGAGCCCGTGCTGCGCACGCTCTACGCCAAATGGCCGTGGCCGAGTTTCTACGAGCTGCCGCGCAGCATCGCGATGGTTGCGATTGCGCGGGTCGAGGACGGCCAGGATTGCGTGCTGCCGCAAAAGGTCCCGGCGGCGGATGTGCTGCCGCTGACCGAGGTCGATGCGCAGATCCGGCAGGCAAGGGATGCGCCGATCGGCGAAGTGCCGGCGTTTCGCAAGATCCTGCAGGTGACGCGGCTGCCGCTGCCGCTGCGCCGGCTGGCGTGGCTGGTCGGCCTCAACTTCGGTCGCCAGCGCGCCAACTGGTTCGGCAGCTTCGGCGTGACCTCGGTGGCCGCCTACGGCGCCGGGGAACTGCATGCGCTGAGCCCGGGGCCCTTTATTCTCAGTTACGGCGTGGTGGCGCCGGACCAGACCGTCGACGTGGTGATCCGCTGGGATCACCGGATCACCGACGCCGCCCTGATCGCCAAGGCCCTGACCCGGCTGGAACAGGTGCTGAACGGCGAGATCGCCGCCGAATTGCGCGGCCAACGGCAGCAGACCGAGCCCAAGCCGGTCCGGGCGGTCGCCACCTGAAGGCGAAAAAAGCCTTCATTCCGGGGCGATAGCATCGAACTAGGAATCCCGGGATTCCCCGGTGCGCTACTGCGCACCTGAGGTCGGTCCTGCGGACCATCCCGGAATGACTGCTTCCGAGTCCGGAATGACGGTCTTTTCATTGACATACCCCCGGTTTCTCCCTAGAAACCGCCTGCTCGCGGGCCGTTTTCGGCCCGCGTTGCGTTTCGCGACCCGTGGCCCGTCCCTTTCAAGCTTTAGGGGGTGGGCCTGTCGGCACCGGGAAATTCCCGGCGCACAGGAGGGCGCGTTTCCTCAAAACTCAAACCTTCAAAGAGGACGCGATGACTAAGCGCAGTGAGGCGAAATACAAGATCGATCGCCGTATGGGCCAGAACATCTGGGGCCGCCCGAAGAGCCCCGTCAACCGCCGCGAATATGGCCCCGGCCAGCACGGCCAGCGCCGCAAGGGCAAGCTCTCCGACTTCGGCGTGCAGCTGCGCGCCAAGCAGAAGCTGAAGGGCTACTACGCCAACATTTCCGAGCGCCAGTTTCACGGCATCTATGTCGAAGCCGGCCGCATGAAGGGCGACACCGGTGAAAACCTGATCGGCCTGCTGGAGCGCCGTCTCGACACCGTGGTCTATCGCGCCAAGTTCGTCGCCACCATGTTCGCCGCGCGCCAGTTCATCAACCACGGCCACATCAAGGTCAACGGTCGCCGCGTCAACATCGCGAGCTACAAGGTCAAGGTCGGCGATCTCATCGAGGTCAAGGAATCCTCCAAGCAGCTCGCCGTGGTGATGGAAGCGAGCCAGCTCGGCGAGCGCGACGTGCCGGACTTTCTCGAAGTCGATCACGGCAAGTTCACGGCGAAGTTCGCCCGCATCCCGCATCTGTCCGACGTGCCGTTCGCGGTGCAGATGGAGCCGCATCTGATCGTCGAATTCTATTCGCGCTGATCTCAATCGTCGGCGGTTTCACAGAGATCAAAGGCCCCGGTTTTGCCGGGGCCTTTTTGCATGCCGGCGGGATCATCGACGCGGCCGGCTGGGACGTATAGCATCGTCCGCAACACGCGGGCTCGAGCGAATGCGGGGGACAACATGCGCTTGAACGACTGTCACAACTTCCACGATTTCCGCAAATTGGCGCAGCGACGGCTGCCCGGCCCGATCTTCAATTACATCGACGGCGCGGCCGATGACGAGGCGACCCTTCGCCAGAACACCGCAAGCTTCGAGCGCTGCGACCTCGTGCCAAACGTGCTGCGCGGCGTGGAAACCGTCGATATGTCGGTGACCGTCATGGGCCAGAAGCTCGCGATGCCCCTGTATTGCTCCCCGACCGCGCTGCAACGGCTGTTCCACCATAGCGGCGAACGCGCCGTGGCCGCCGCCGCGGCGAAGTACGGCACCATGTTCGGCGTATCCTCGCTCGGCACGGTCAGCCTGGAAGAGCTGCGCAAGGCGCACGACACGCCGCAGGTCTATCAGTTCTATTTTCACCGCGACCGCGGTTTGAACCGCGCCATGATGCAACGCGCCCGGGAAGCCGGCGTCGAGGTCATGATGCTGACCGTGGACAGCATCACCGGCGGCAACCGGGAACGCGACAAGCGCACCGGATTTTCGATTCCGTTCAGGCTGACGCTGGGTGGGATGTACCAGTTCGCCATCAAGCCGATGTGGGGCATCAACTACGTCACGCATGAACGCTTCAAGCTGCCGCAACTGGATCAGCACGTCGACATGAGCGGCGGCGCCATGTCGATCGGCCGGTACTTTACCGAAATGCTCGACCCCTCCATGAACTGGGACGACGTCGCCGAAATGGTGCGATTGTGGAACGGACAATTCTGCCTGAAGGGCATCATGTCGGTGGCGGATGCCAGGCGCGCGGTTGAAATCGGCTGCACCGGCATCGTGCTGTCCAACCATGGCGGCCGGCAGCTCGACGGCTCACGCGCCGCATTCGATCAGCTGGCGGAGATCGTCGATGCCGTCGGCGACCGGATCGACGTGATCATGGATGGCGGCATCCAGCGCGGCACCCATGTGCTGAAGGCACTTTCGCTCGGCGCCAAGGCCGTTGGCGTCGGACGATTCTATCTTTATCCTCTCGCGGCAGCCGGCCAGCCCGGCGTCGAGCGCGCGCTTGGCCTGATGCGGGCCGAGATCGAGCGGGGAATGAAGCTGATGGGATGCACGGCAATCGACCAGCTCTCCCGCGAAAACCTGCGGTTCAGATAATCCACCCCGCCATTCAATTGCCAACGACGAGAACCAGCCATGCACTACACCCCTGCCCTGCCCGATCCCAGGCAAACGCCGGTCCGCATCAACCTGCTGTCGGACACGCAGACGCGCCCGACACCTGGGATGCGCGAAGCGATCGCGCGGGCCGAGGTCGGCGACGAACAGATCGGCGACGATCCGACCGTGAATGTGCTGTGCGAACGGGTGGCCGACTTGCTCGGCAAGCAGGCGGCCGTGTTCATGCCTTCCGGCACCATGTGCAATGTCGCGGCAACCCTGGTGCATTGCCGGCCCGGCGACGAAATCCTCGCGCATGAAACCGCCCACATCATCGCGCGCGAAGGCGGCGCCCATGCCGCGCTCGGCGGGTTCCAGATCACGCCGCTGTCCGGCGCCGACGGACAATTTTCGCCGGATACCTTGCGCAAGGCGATTCACCCGCGCAGCCGCTACCAGCCGCCGCAGACGGTGGTCAGCGTCGAACAGACCGCCAATATCGGCGGCGGCACGATCTGGAGCAAGGCCGCGCTCGATGAAGTCGTGCAGATCGCCAGACAAAACGGCATGGCCACCCACATGGACGGCGCGCGGCTGCTGAACGCCTGCGTCGCGACAGGCATCAGCGCCCGCGATATGGCGGCGGGCTGGGACTCGGCCTGGATCGATTTTTCCAAGGGCTTGGGAGCACCGATCGGCGGCGTGATGGCCGGCAGCAGCGATTTCATCGACGAGGTCTGGCGCTGGAAGCAGCGCCTCGGCGGATCAATGCGGCAGGCCGGCGTGTGCGCCGCGGCCTGCGTCTATGCGCTCGACCACCATGTCGACCGCCTGGCGGACGATCACGCCAACGCCCGCGCGCTGGCGCGGGGGCTGTCGCAGATCCAGGGCATCGAGGTGCAGCAGCCCGAGACCAACCTCGTTTTCTTCAAGCCCGACGGCGCCGGCGTCAGCGGCGACGCCATGGTCAAGGCGTTGCGACAGCGCGGCGTGCTGCTCGCGATGATGGACGGCCGCATCCGAGCCTGCACCCATCTCGATGTGTCCGCCGAAATGATCGAGGAGACGGTCGGGCTGGTGCGCGAGATCGTGCGGGGGGCGTAGCGAAACGCCCTCACCCCTTGCGGGTATGCCCCCAGGTCTCGTCCCAGTCCTGACCGGCAGCGTCGATGACGCGGCCGTCGGCTTCGAAGAACTTGTTTGGGACCTGGAAGATCGCCAGCATCAGCCCGCCCTGCGGACACCAGGCGACGTGGCGGCTGCCCTGCTCGCGCCAGATGAATTCGCCGGCCTTGCATTCGATGCCCTGGGCCGGGCCTTCCTTGTCGACCAGGCTACCCTCGAGCACATAGGTCTGCTCGATATTGACGTGCTCGTGGTCGGGCAGCACCGCGCCCGGCTCGAAGCGCATCAGCGCGGTCATCAGGCCGGTCTTGTGGTCGAACAGCAGCGTCTTGGCCTCGCAGCCGGGGAAACGGGTCTTCTGCCACTCCATGGTCTCGGGGCGAACGAGGTGAGAATGCGTCTCGGCGGTGTGCGAGCCCTTTGGCGTCACGGCGTCCATGGCGTTGCCTCCTTCCATTTCTTGTTATGGTAGCGATGATAGCAGCTTTGCCCGCGCCCGCCAGCCGGCGCTGAAGTGAACCAATGCTGCTTTGCATCGCAGCAAGGACTTTTCGTCTGCGGTTATCGCCGCGCCGCGACCCGGTTTGGCTCCGTCAGCTGGACCGCTGGTCCCTGGGGTTGCATCGCCGAGCCAACCCCACCAAGCACCGCGGTCAATGCCGTTTCGGCGGCCGCCACGGTGCGTGGCCGCCATAGCGTGATGCCGAGCACGAGGTATGCCGCGCAAGTCCACAATGACTGCCAGTTACGAGGCCCTTCGTTGAAGACGATGTAGAGCGAAGCAAGGGCGAACAGTCCGGCGAACACGGCCTCGGCGAGTGGCCGCTTGCCCCATTCCGGAGGGTTGAGGAACGCCACGGCGCAAAACGGCACCACGGCCATGGTCAGCGCGGCGAACGGAAAATCGCGCCAGCGTGCGTCGAACACGAGGCTCAGCGCTATTTCCGTTCCGATCAGGGTGGTCACGATCAGCGTCATGCCCAGGGTAGTCGTCATGAACGATCGGGGACTGCCTTCGGACGGTCCCAGCACTTCAAAAAACGACGGAAGCGCGCGTCCCGAAATCAGGGCATTGGCACACAGCAGCGGCGCAACCATTCCCGCTGCCAGCAGCGAGCCCTGGACCAGCCAGCCGCCGATCCCGAAGCTTTCAAGAATCATCTTTTCGGCGCCTATCCCGAGCAAAATCCCGCCTGTCGTCGCGGATATCGCCACAGCGATCCATGGCGCCATCCGCGGCGGCGATGGCCGGCCCCTCCGTGTCAGCAATGCCGCTGCGAAGACGCAGGTGCAAAGCACCATCCCGCACACCATCTGCAGCTTCCAGAACGGATGGTTGCTGATATCAGCGCCATCAGGATATTTCAGCTTGCGCTCGGTGCCGTCGAGCAGGCCCCAATAGCCGCCCACCGTACCTTCCCAGCGGCGCTTCCACGGCTCGTCATAGGCCTCGAACACGTTGACGCGAAAATTGTCCCGCCTCGCCCGATCGAGAATCTCGGACGTAAACCGTGCCTGATTGATCCGGGAGGCCAGAGCGCCGTCGCGCATCCGCCCGTGGCTCGGCCACCCCGTTTCGCCGATCAGGATGTCCTTGCCGGGAAAGGCCGCGGCTACCTGCATGCGGACGTGATCCACATGCGCCGCAGCGTCCTCGGCGCGAACCGGAACGTCTTCCCAATAAGGCAGGAAATGAACGGTGACGAAATCGACATCGGCGCCCATCTCGCGGTAGCGCAGCCAGAATTCCCAGACGTCGGCGTAGGTCACCGGAATATCCACGCGCGGCTTGACCGAACGGATGATCTCC
The DNA here is from genome assembly GCF_030693485.1 of Bradyrhizobium sp. GTDB lineage: Bacteria > Pseudomonadota > Alphaproteobacteria > Rhizobiales > Xanthobacteraceae > Bradyrhizobium. The sequence continues at coordinate 11,373 of NZ_JAUYAN010000099.1, forward strand.
CGCAGGTCGGACACGGTCATCTCTCCGCGCAGCAACACCTCGCTGCCGACGATGATCGCCGTGACAACGCCGGGATACTGCCTGGACAGGGAAATCGCGGTGTCGATGAGCAGGGCGTTCTTGGCGCGATCACGTCCGATCCAGACTCCGAGCAGGACCTTCAACCCGACCCTGGAGGCGAGTTCGGGCACCTTGTCCAGCCCGTTGTCGATGGAGTAGATGCGGATGCACTTCGATATCCTGGCGAGCTCGACCAGGTCCTCCGCGATCTGCTGCGGGCTGACGATCAGTGTCTGGTCATGCGGCGTCTGATCGTTGCGGAACGGCGCGTAGGAAACGCATTCCAGTTTCGCCGCGGCATCGACCGGCGCCCGCGCCAGCGTCACCGGTGTGGCCAGCCACCACCATACCCCCGCAATGATGGCAAGGGAGATCAAGAAAAGCGCCAGTGGCGTACGCAAGACGATGGTCCTATCCTTCGGCAGGTAATCTCGCTGGCGGCACGCCATTTGCGCCACTTGGCACAAATTTGTAGCATCCGGTTCCGACCTGCATCAAGGCCGGGTGCGAGGGGCGAACTGCGTCTGCCGCATATTTTGTCCCAGCACGAGACACGTGAACCGATGGCATTCAAGGGACTTACCCGTCGCCAATTCGCAGGGCTCACCGGCTGGTCGGCTCTTGGACTATCGGCGCTGTCGGCCGCATCGGGCCGGGCTGAGGCGGCCGCCGCTTCCGGCTTCCCCAGCGGGTTTCTGTGGGGAACGGCGACCTCGGCCTATCAGATCGAGGGCGCCGTCAACGAAGACGGCCGCGGCGCCTCGATCTGGGACCGCTTCGCCCATACGCCCGGGACCATTTCCGATCGCAGCAACGCGGACACCGCAACCGACCATTTTCATCTGTACCGGGAAGACGTCCAGTTGATGAAGGCGCTGGGCGCCAAGGCCTATCGTTTTTCGATTGCGTGGCCGCGTATCTTCCCGGAGGGAGCCGGCGCGCCAAACCCCAAGGGCCTCGATTTCTACAACCGGCTGGTGGACGAGTTGCTGGCGAACGGCATCGAGCCGTTTGCCACCCTGTACCATTGGGACCTGCCGCAGGCGCTTCAGGATCGTTTCGGCGGCTGGACCTCCCGCGACACCTCGAAGGCCTTTGCGGATTATTCGGCTTACGTGGCGAAGCATTTGAGCGACCGCGTGAAGTACTTTTTCACGATCAACGAATGCTCCCGACTGGTTCACCTCGGGCATAAATATGGTGCGGACGCCCCAGGCCTCAAATTGCCCCCATCGGGACTGAACCAGGTCCGTCACAACGTCGCGCTGGGACACGGTCTCGCGGTGCAGGCGGTCCGGGCCCACGGGCGCGCAGGGACCAGGGTCGGTCCGGCCGAGAATGCCGTGAGCTGTATTCCCGCGATCGAAACGCCCGAGAACATCCGCGCCGCCGAGATTGCCACGCGCGAACTCAATGCCGGCTATCTGACCGTGATGCTGGAAGGCAAGTACACCGAGGCCTTCCTGGCGCAGGCCGGCAAGGATGCTCCGAAATACACCGAAGAAGACTTGCGCATCATTTCCTCGCCGATCGATTTCGTCGGGCTGAATATCTATACGCCCGACCATTATGTCATTGCCGCCGGCAACGAACGCGGCTTCACCCTGGCGCCGTTTCCCGCATCGTTTCCGCACATGAAAGCGAGCTGGCTCAGGCCCGGCCCCGAAGCCATGTACTGGGTGCCGCGCCATGTCGCCAAACTGTGGAACGTGAAGTCGATCTACATCACCGAGAACGGAACCTCGGGGAGCGACCAACCGGCGGCGGACGGCACGGTCTATGACGTGGATCGCATCATGTATCTGCGCAACTACCTGACGCAGCTGCAGCGGGCGACGTCGGAGGGCGTGCCCGTGCTGGGGTATTTTTTGTGGAGCCTGATGGACAATTTCGAATGGTCGGACGGATATGAGCAACGCTTCGGCATTTACCGTGTCGACTTCGATACCAAGCGTCGCACGCCGAAGCTGAGCGCGGCTTTCTATCGCGAGACGATCGCGCGAAACGCCGTGGTTTAGTCAATTCACCTGAACCGGCACGCTTTCTTCTCCCCTCCCCCCGCGAAGCGGTGGGGAGGAGAGAAAATTATCAATCCTTGCGCAGGCCCTTGCCCAGTGCCTCATACATCATAGTCTTCAACGTCAGTTGAATCCGCCCGCCCTGGGTGGGCGCCGCCACCATGAAGACAACGAGCATGTCGTCCACGGGATCGACAAAATAGAAGCTGCCGCCCGCGCCGTCCCAGCGGTATTCGCCGAGTGGCCATGTCGTGTTTGGCGGCGGCGAGGTGCGCACGGCAAAGCCAAGACCGAAGCCGCTGCTCGGGCCCGGAAAATAGAAGGGGTCGTGAATGATCCCTGTCTCAGGCCCGATCTGGTCCGACGTCATCAACGCGACCGTCTCGGGCTTGAGGTACTGCTTGCCGTCCAGTCTGCCTCCGTTCAGCAGCATTTGCAGGAAGCGGGCGTAATCCCCTGCGGTCGAGACCAGGCCCGCACCGCCGGATTCCCAGCGCCGCGGCAAGGTCGGATCCCTGACTCCGGCCACCCGAAAGCGATCGACGGGAAATGCCCCCGCGATACGCGGCCGCTTCGCTTCATCCGCGACATGATATTCAGTATCGGTCATGCCGAGCGGATCGAACAGTCTCTGCTTTTCGAATTGAAACAGTGTCTGCCCCGAGACCACCTCGACGACACGGCCGAGCACGTCGGTTGAATGGCCGTAGTTCCAGCGCGTGGCGGGTTGATCGGCGAGCGGCAGGATCGCGATCCGGTCTGCGAATTCGGCGTTATCGAAATCGCCGGCATACAGCTGGGGATTTCCGTAGAGCTTCGTCACCGCCGCTTCGCCGAAGAAGCCGTAAGTGATACCCGAGGTGTGCCGCAACAGATCCCTGATCGTGATCGGGCGCTTCAATGGCTCGAGCTTGAGCGGATATTGTCCGGCTTCATCGGAAACATCGACGCCGACTTTGGCATCCGCAAAGGATCGAATGTATTTCGATACGGGATCATCGAGCGACAGCTTGCCGTCATCGATCAGCATCATCGCGGCAACGGACGTGACGGCCTTCGACATCGAATAGATCTGGAAGATCGTATCCGGCGTCATCGGTTGCCGGGTCTCGGGATCCCGCAAGCCAAGACTTTCGAAATAGACCGGCTTGCCGTGCTGCTGGATCAAAAGGATGGCGCCGGGAATCTTGCCCGTCGCAACTTCGTCGCGAATGGTGTCGGCAATCCGATCGAGGGCTGCGCGTGAAAACGTTGGCGCTGGTGGCGCCTGGGATTGGGCGCATACCTCGTGCGCCCCTCCGGTAACCAGGGCAACCGCGAGCGCTGCCGCAACAAGGCAGCGCTGCGCGAAACCGTCAGTTCTCCATCGCTTCATAGACGAGCTGCTTGAGCGTGCGCTGGACGCGCTGGCGTTCCGTCGGGGTCTGCTCGAGCACCACGAAGAGCATGTCCTGCTTGCGGTCGATCACCATGTAGCAGCCGGAGGCGCCGTCCCATTTCAGTTCGCCCAGCGATCCCACCGGTGGCGGCTTGGCGATGCCGGGATCGGTGCGCACGGCAATCCCAAGCCCCATGCCGAAGCCGTCACCGGGAAAATAGAAATAATCCCGCTCGACACCGGAGTCCTTGCCAGTATGGTCCGACGTCATCAGTTCGAACGTCTTCGGGTTCAGATAGGTCTTGCCCTCGTACGTGCCGCCGTTGAGCAGCATCTGCGCAAACTTCGAGAAGTCAGACATGGTCGAAACCATGCCGCCGCTGGCGGATTCCCACTTCTGTCGAACCTCGGTCCTGTACTCGCGGCCGACCCGGAAATTGCTGTCGTTCGGCACCGGCTGGGCGAGCCGTTTGAGCCTTTCGGGTTCGGTGACGAAGAAGTTGGTGTCGGTCATGCCGAGCGGGTCGAGCAGCTTTTCCTTCTCGATCTCGAGCAATGATTTTCCGGACACGATCTCCATGATCCGCGCCAGGATGTCGGTGGAATGGCCGTATTGCCAAAGCGCGCCCGGCTGGTTGTGCAGCGGCAGTTTGGCGATCCGCTCGGCGAACTCGGCAAGGTCGAATTCGCCCGCATAGAGGTTGGCGTCCTTGTAGGCCTTGCGCACCAGGCTGTCGCCATAGAAGCCATAGGTGATGCCGGAGGTATGGCGCATCAGGTCGAGAATGCTGATGGGCCGGGTCAGCGGCACGAGTTCGAGCGTCTTGGTGCCGTCCTCGGCCTTTTTCTCCACGCCGACCTTCATGTTCGCGAAGGATGGAATGTACTTCGAGACGGGATCGTCCAGCTTGATCTTGCCGTCCTGGATCAGCTGCATCGCCACGACGGAGGTGATCGCCTTGGTCAGCGATGACAGCCGGAAGATGGTCTTGTCCGAGATCGGCGTCTTCGACACCACGTCCTGTACGCCGAAGGTTTCGTGATAGACATCCTTGCCGCGCTGCCGGATCAGGACGTTCGCGCCGGCGATCTTCCCGGTCGCCACCTCGTTCCTGAAGAACTCGGTGATCTTGGCAAGCTTGTCCTGATTGAAACGCGCGCCGGCGGGAATATCGAACGTGGCTTCGGCGCGGACCGGCGCGACCGCCAGCATCAGCGCACCGCAGGCGACCGCACGCAGCAATCGAGAAGAACTCATTGGACCCCCTCCAGAATTCGGAAGGGAGTGTAACCCGGACCCTAGTCTGCGCAAGGGCTGCCGAAGCCAGCCAGTACCTGTTCGTGCAGGCGCCCGCCATGCTCCGAAAAGCAGCAGAATATGACGCGGTTGATGCAGGGTGCCGCGATCAACGCATCGACGGTCGTGGCGACGGCAATCCTGGCCGCGCGCTCGGCGGGAAATCGATAGACGCCGGTGGAAATGGCAGGAAAAGCCACTGAATTGAGATCACTGGTCCGGCACAAATCGATGGCGCGGCGATAGCAGGAGGCGAGCAGCGCGTCCTCGCCCTGATCGCCGCCGTGCCATACCGGGCCCACGGCGTGGATCACGTGCCCGGCCTTCAACAGATAACCCCGGGTGATTTTGGCATCGCCGGTCGCGCAGCCATGGAGGGTAAGGCATTCCGAGAGAAGCCCGGGCCCCGCCGCGCGATGGATGGCGCCATCGACGCCGCCCCCGCCGAGCAGGGACGAATTGGCGGCGTTGACGATCGCGTCAACGCTCAAGGTCGTGATATCGGCAACGACGGTTTCGAGACGCGCCGCGCCGAACTGGCGCGCCGCCAGGATCAGGCGGAGGCCGCCGCGTTGACGGTGACGCCCTTGTCGGCCAGCAGCTGCTGCAGCTCGCCGGCCTGGAACATCTCGCGGATGATATCGCAGCCGCCGACGAATTCGCCCTTGACGTAAAGCTGCGGGATGGTCGGCCAGTTCGAATAGGTCTTGATGCCGTCGCGCAGGTCGGCGGATTCCAGCACGTTCAGGCCCTTGTAGCCGACGCCGACGTGGTCGAGGATCTGAACCACCTGACCGGAAAAACCGCACTGCGGAAACTGCGGTGTGCCCTTCATGAACAGCACGACGTCGTTCGACTTCACTTCATTATCGATAAATTGCTCGATGCTCATTTTCGCGTCCTTTGCGGCTCAGCCCTTCGGGCCGGCATCAGTCCGTTAAACCCGACATTGCCCATATATGTACCCCAAACCGTTGTGCATCCAAAGTAAAATGGCGGGGAGCTGGCATGCACGGGGCTTTCCGGGACCGGATATCCCCAAGCCGGCCTGTAGCCCGGGCCATAGCCTGACGGCAGCAACATCATAGCTTTGGGAGGCTTTTATCCTGCGCGGGACCCCCTATCTAGGACAGACTGATATCGGGGAACCCAAGCGCCGGTGCAACGTTTCTCTCTCTCGATCGGAGACTCCAGTGACGAAACCAGCATCCGCAGCGGCCGTGTCTGCCGCCCCTTGCCCGTCATTAATCTCCGAATCCGGCAGCCTTGCCCAGGATCTGGTGGAAGCCTATCTGACGGTCCGCAACGAGACCGAGTGCCGCGCCGCCCCCCTGACGCCGGAGGACCAGCTGATCCAGTCGATGCCGGACGCCAGCCCGGCGAAATGGCACCGCGCCCATACTACCTGGTTCTTCGAGCAATTCCTGCTCGGCGAGCACTGCAAAGGCTACCAGCCGTTTCACCCCGACTACGCCTTCCTGTTCAACTCCTACTATGTCAGCGCCGGACCGCGGCACGCACGCCACCAGCGCGGCCATCTGACCCGCCCCGGCGCCGGGGAAATCGCCGCCTACCGCAGGCATGTCGATGCGGCAGTGGTGAAGTTCTTTCGCGAGGCCGGCGATGACGCCCTGAAAGCAGTCGCCCCGCTGGTCGAAGTCGGCCTCAACCACGAGCAGCAGCATCAGGAATTGATGCTGACCGACATCCTGCATGCGTTTGCTCAGAACCCGATTCCGCCCGCCTACGATCCGATGTGGACCTTCCCGGCTTCATCCCGAACCGGCGACGAAATCCGCGCCGGCGAGGAATGGGTTATGCTCAACGAGGGCATCCACACCGTCGGGCACAGCGACGACAGCTTCCATTTCGACAATGAAAAGCCCGCGCACCGCGCGCTGGTCGGCCCCGTCAGACTGGCGCGCAACCTCGTCACCAATGCCGACTGGCTCGGCTTCATGCAGGACGGCGGCTACACGACGCCGACGCTGTGGCTGATGGATGGTTTTGCCGCCGTCGAAAAGGAAGAATGGCGGGCGCCCGGCCATTGGCGCCGGATCGACGGCGAATGGCACATCATGACGCTGGCCGGACTCAAGCCGGTCGATCCGTCGGCCGCGGTCTGCCATGTCAGCTATTACGAAGCCGACGCCTTCGCGCGCTGGAGCGGCAGGCATCTGCCGACCGAGATGGAATGGGAGGTCGCGGCGAAGGCCGGGCAACTCAACGACGCCTTCGGCATCGTGTGGCAATGGACCCGCAGCGCCTACTCCCCCTACCCCGGCTACCGCGCCATCGACGGCGCGCTCGGCGAGTATAACGGCAAGTTCATGGTCAACCAGCTGGTGCTGCGCGGCTCTTCGGTTGCAACTCCTGAAGGCCACAGCCGCATTACCTATCGCAACTTCTTTTATCCGCACCATCGCTGGCAATTCACCGGGCTTCGGCTCGCCGATTACGCCACCTGATCCTTCAAATTCAGTCGCGCCGGAAAGCGCGAGCAGGAGATTGTCATGAATGTGCATGCTTTGGCCAAGGCGCACCATCTCGACGAGCAGGCATCGACGTTCGCCGGCGACGTGATCGAAGGCCTGTCGCAGCACCCGAAACGGCTGTCGCCGAAATATTTCTATGACGCCGCGGGCTCCGAACTGTTCGAGCAGATCACGGTGTTGCCGGAATACTATCCGACGCGCACCGAGCTCGGGATCCTGCGCGAACGGGCCGCCGAGATTGGTGCGATCGTCCCCAAAGGTGCGGCTCTGGTGGAATTCGGCGCCGGCGCGACCACCAAGGTCCGGCTGCTGCTGAAGCAATGCGCGTTCGGCGCCTACGTCCCCGTCGACATATCCGGCGATTTCCTCGAGGCCCAGGCCGACACGCTGCGCCGGGATTTCCCTGACCTCGACGTCTATCCGGTAACCGCCGATTTCACCGCGCCGTTCGCCTTGCCCGACGCCGTCAGGGCGATGCCGAAGGTCGGATTCTTCCCGGGCTCGACGCTCGGCAATTTCGAACCGCACGAGGCCAGCGCGTTCATGCGCAGCGCCCGCGAGATTCTCGGGCACGGCGCGCAGATGGTGATCGGCGTCGACCTCGAAAAGGACGAACGCGTGCTGTATGACGCCTATAACGACGCCGCCGGCGTCACCGCGCGCTTCAACCTCAATGTGATGGTGCGGATCAACCGCGAACTCGGCGGCAATTTCGACATCTCCGGCTTCACCCATCGCTCGATCTACAATCGCGAGCGTCACCGCATCGAGATGCACCTGATCAGCCGCAAGGCGCAGAGCGTGCGGGTGCTCGGCCACAGTTTTTCATTCCGCCCCGGCGAAACCATTCATACCGAGAACAGCTATAAATACAGCCTCGACCGTTTCACCGCGCTGGCGCGCGGCTCGGGCTGGACGGTGCGCCAGTCATGGACCGACGCGGCCAGAATGTTTTCGGTTCACGTATTGGTGGCGGACTGAGTACAGGCGCCTTGTAGCCCGGATGAAGCGCCGCGCTCAGTGCTCTGGGGCCGCGCGGACCATGCCGGTGTCCTTGATCGTCGGCATCCACAAGCGTGCCAGCACCGGGATTACCAGCAGGCTGCAGATTGGCGACAGCAGCATGCCGCCGACGATAACGCAGGCCAGCGGCTGCTGCACCTGTGAGCCGATCCCGGTGGAGAACGCCGCCGGGACGAGGCCGATGCAGGCCGACAGGCCGGTCATGAAGATCTGCCGCATCCGGGTTTCGGAGGCGCGGATGATCGCGTCCTCCGTCCCCATGCCCTCGTCGATGTCGCGCCTGATATAGGACATCAGCAGGATGCCATCCATCGCGGAGACGCCGAACAGCGAGATGAAGCCGACCGCGGCCGATACGCTGAAGTTCAGGCCGCCGATGTAAAGTCCCAGAATGCCGCCGGCCACCGCGAACGGGATGCCCGACAGCGCCAGCAGGCTGTCCCGTATCGAGTTGAACAGGCTGTACAGCAACATCAGGATCAAGAGCAGGCTGAGCGGCACGATCAGCGCGAGCCGCTTCTTGGCATCCTGCAGCGCGCCGTATTCGCCCGACCATTCCATCGAGTAGCCCTGCGGAAGCGGGACATTCTTGGCAACCCGCTCCTGCGCCTCCACCACGGTCGAACCGAGATCGCGGTCGCGGACGCTGTATTTCAGCGGGATAAAGCGCTGGCTGTTCTCCCGGTAGATGTAGGCGGCACCGCTGACGAGCTTGATCTCGCCGAGGTCGCCAAGCCTGATATAGACGGTCGGCGTTTTGGAATCCGGATTCGGCACCGCGACCGGGATGCTCTTGATAGCCTCGACATCCCTGCGGAACTCCGGCGCCAGGCGCACCGTCAGCGCGAAGATCATCTCGCCTTCATAGACCTTTGAAACTTCCTGGCCGCCAATCGCAGCCTGCACCACCGAATTGATGTCGCTGATCGAGAAGCCGTAGCGCGCGGCCTTGGCGCGATCGATCCGGACGATCAGATTGGGCTGGCCGAGCAGATTGAAGCTGGCGGGATCGGCAACCCCGCGAACGCCCGAGAGTTCGGTCTTGACCGACTTGGACAGCCGTTCCAGTTCGTTGAGATCCTTGCCGAAGATCTTGATCGAGTTCTCGCCTTTCACGCCGGAAACGGCTTCCTCGATATTGTCCTGGATGTATTGCGAGAAATTGAAGTCGATGCCGACGAATTCGCGGTTGAGCCGCTCGCTCAGCTGCTTGACCATCTGCTCCTTGGTTGTCCCGGCCGGCCATTTGTCGACGGGCTTCAGCGGGACAAAGAACTCGGCGAGGAACGAGCCATCGGGATCGGTGCCTTCATCGCCGCGCCCCTGCTCGGAAAACACGGTCTGGACCGGCGGAAAGCTCGAAATGATGGTGCGGATCCTGGCCACCGTATCCATCCCGGCTTCCAGCGTGATGGTCGGCGGCATCACCGCCCTGATCCACATATTGCCCTCTTCCAGCTTAGGCAGGAATTCGGTGCCGAGCCGCATCCCGAGGCTGAGGCACAGCACCAGAAACACCGCGGCAATCGCCGCCGCGCGGCGATAGTTGCGCACCGCAGGCACCAGAACCGCCTGGTACGCCGTACGAATATGGCGGACTAGGAAGGTTTCGACTTCCTGGACGTTCGCCGGCAGCAGGATCGACGCCAGCACCGGCGTCACGGTGAAGGTCGCGATGACGGCGCCGATCAGCGCATAGGCATAGGTCCGCGCCATCGGCCCGAAGATCTGGCCTTCCACGCCCTGCATCGTGAACAGCGGCAGGAAGGCCGCGATCGTGATGATCACCGAAAACAGGATCGCCTTGTCGACTTCGACGGCCCCGGTCAGGATCCAGCCGAGCTTGTCGCTCAGCGTGGCGGGACGATCCCCCTGCACCCGCGCCGAATGATGGGCGATCTGGCGGAAGATGTTCTCCACCATGATCACGGTGCCGTCGACGATAATGCCGAGATCGATGGCGCCGACCGACAGCAGGTTGGCGGACTCGCCCCGCATCACCGTGATCATGACCGCCAGGAACAGCGCCACCGGAATGGTCGCCGCGACGATGATCGCGCAGCGCAGATTGCCGAGGAACACCCACTGGATCAGGAAGATCAGGGCGACGCCGAACAACAGATTGTGCAGCACCGTGTCCACCGTGATCGCGACGAGGTCGCCGCGATCGTAGAACGTCTGTATCTTCACTCCCGGCGGCAGCGAACCATCGGTATTGATCTTCTCGACAGCCAGACGCACGCGCTTGACCACGTCCATGGTGCGTTCGAGCTTCTGCATCAGCACGATGCCGGTGACGACGTCGGTCTTGTCGTCGCGACTGGCGATACCGAGCCGGGGCGCAAAACCGATCTGCACCTTGGCGACATCGGACACCAGCACCGGCACGCCGCCCTGCTGGGTCAGCACGATATTGCCGATATCGTCCATCGAGGTGATGACGCCGATGCTGCGGACATTGACCGACTGTTCGCCGATCGCGATGGTGCGGCCGCCGACGTTGGAATTGCTCGACGAAATCGCGGTCATGATCTGCGGCAGCGTCAGCCCGTAGGCCATCATGCGATCGAGATTGATCTCGGCCTGGAACTCCTTGGTCTTGCCGCCGAGCACCGCGACGTCGGCTACGCCGGGCACGATGCGCAGCTTGCGTTCGACCACCCAGTCCTGCAGCGCCTTGAGCCGCATGACGTCCATGCCCGGCGGCCCCACCAGCTCGTAGCGAAAGATCTCGCTGATGCCGCCGGCCGGGGAAATCACAGGCAATACGCCGGCCGGCAGCACCGCATCCTTCAAGCGGTTGAGGGTCTGCTGGCGCACGAAATGGTAGTCGCGGCCATATTCGAACTGCAGGCGGACGAAACCCAGCCCGTAGACGGTATTGGAGCGGATGAACTTCAGGCCCGGCGTCGAGGCGACCGCGACCTCGATCGGAATCGTGATGTAGCGCTCGACTTCTTCCGGCGACTGGCCCGCCTGCTGGGCGATGATCTCGATGATCGGCGGCGCCGGATCGGGATAGGCCTCGATGTTCAGCGTCAGGAAGGAAACGTAGCCGAGGCCGAGAAAGGCCGCGAAAGCGACCATCACCAGCAGCCGCCGCGAGAGGCAGAATGCGATCAGGCTACGCAGCATGAGCGGCTCCGGCCAACCGGCTCATTGACGCCACTCATTATCGACGAAAATCGCACCGCGCCCGACCACCAGTTCGCCAATGGCAAGGCCGCTGCGAATCTGGGTCAGGCCATCCTGCTGGATCCCGATCTCGACTACGCGGCGCTTGAACAGCAGCGGCTCGGGCTCGACCCAGACCGTCGCGACATCGGCTTCGCGTATCACCGCGTGGGTCGGCACCGCCGGTGTGGTCGACGGCTCGGCGGTCCCGATCTTGAAGCTCGCGAACATTTCGGATTTGAGCACGCCGTCCGGATTGCCGATCTCGGAACGCACCATGACACGGCGTGTGTTCAAATCCGAAGCCGAACTGATGTTGGCGATACGCGCCTTGAAGGTCCGGTTGGGCGCGGCCGCAACCTTCGCCTCGATCTCCTGACCGACCCGCACAAATGGGATGTCCTGCTCGAAGATCTGGGCCTTCAGCCACATCGTCGACAGGTCGGCGATCACATACAGCGCCTCGCCCGAATCGGCCTTGACGTATTGTCCGGGACCGACCTTGCGCGAGATCACGGTGCCGTCGATCGGAGCATTGATCGGGGTGACCCGGCTGATGGTGCCGCGCTGCTCGAGTTCGGAAATTTCGGCGTCGCTGCGGCCCAAGATGCGCAGGCGGATACGGACCGCGTCGAACGCCGAATCGGCCGACCGCACGTCGCTCTCGGCGGCCGCGAGCTGCGCCTCGGCCGCCTGCAAATCCTTGAACGGGACGGCCTTGCCCTCATAGAGATCGCGGGCGCGCTTGTCGGCGATCTGGGCCAGGCCGAGCTGGGAGCGCGCCTTGTTTCTGGCGGTCTGGGCGGCGATGAACTCGTTCTGCGGCGGCACTTGCTCGGGGCTGTCGATTTCCAGCAGCGGATCGCCACGCTTGACCTGATCGCCGACCTTGGCGATCAGAC
>NZ_JAUYAN010000122.1 GCF_030693485.1 Bradyrhizobium sp.
GCACCACCGGAATGTCCTGCTTGATGAATTTGGCGGCGTGCAGCCGCAGCCGCCTGAACCAGGCGAGCTTGTAGTCGAATTTCGGCCCCGGCTGCGGATTGCCGTTCGGCAGATAGATGCTGGTGACGACGATGCCGTTGATCGCGGCCTCGATGTAGCGCGCTTCGTGGTCGTCGGGATCGCCGGGGAGGGCAGTGCGGATCAGTACCGGGTCGGCCTTGCGCGCCAGGATGGCGACGCCGTTCCAGGTTTTCTGGCCGCGCCACACCGCGCCGTAGCCCGCCTTGCGGATCGCTTCGACGGGAAAGTCGGCGTCGGTGGATTTCAGTTCCTGAAGTGCTACGGCGTCGGGTTTTGCCTGATGCAGCCAGCGCAGCAGGTTCGGCAGGCGGCGATTGATATTGTTGATGTTGAAGGTGGCGACTTTCATCCCCGATGATGGTCAGTCCGGTATCACGGGAGCCGGTCCAGATGCCTTGGCCGTCGGTTCTGCGGCGCCGCCCTTGTAGATCCGCGCATAACGCGAGCCGAGGCTGGTCAGCACTTCGTAGCCGATGGTGCCGAAATGGTGCGCCAGTTCGTCGACGGTGATGCCTTCGCCGATCAGCGTCACCATGTGGCCGCGCCGCACCGCGCTCTTGTCGAGGTCGGTGACGTCGATGGCCATCAGGTCCATCGAGATGCGGCCGGCCACCGCGCAGCGCTTGCCGGCGACGATCACCTCGGCGCCGCGGGTGCCGTCATTGCTGCTGCCGGCGCGGAAATAGCCGTCGGCATAGCCTGACGCAACGATGGCGAGCCGGGTCGGCCGCCGTGCACTCCAGGTGCCGCCATAGCCGACGCTGTCGCCCTTCTCGATATTGCGGATCTGAACGATGCGGGCCTTGACCTCGACCACCGGCTGCATCGGATTGTCGGCCTCCGGCGTTGGATTGATGCCGTAGAGCGCGCAACCCGGCCGCACCAGGTCGAACTGGAACGCGGCGCCGAGGAAACACCCGGACGAATTCGACAGCGACGCCGGCACGCCGGAAAACAGGCTGGCGATCTCGCGGAAAGTCGCGAGCTGTTTGGCGTTGAGCGGATGATTGAGGGTCTCGGCGCAGGCGAGGTGGCTCATGACCAGGGTAATGCCATGATCGCCGGCGTTGATCCGCGGAATGATGCCCTGCGCTTCCGCGATGGTGAGGCCGAGCCGGTTCATGCCGGTATCGATGTGAATGGCGGCGCCGCCGGCCCAGCCGGTACGGCGGCAGAACACATCCCATTCGGCGAGTTCGTTGAGGTCGCCGATCACAGGCCTTGCGTTGATCCTGGCATAGGCCTCGCCGCTGTTCTGGAAGAAGCCGTCGAGCACATAGATCGCCGCGGTCGCCGGCACCGCCGCGCGGACCACGGCGGCTTCGTCGAGGGTCGCCACGAAAAACGTCTTGCAGCCGGCGCCGGAGAGCGCGCGCGCGACCTGTTCGGCGCCGCAGCCATAGGCGTTGGCCTTGACCACACCGGCGCATTCGGCCGGCACCGCGGTCTTTTCGAGCTTGCGCCAGTTGGCAATGACGGCGTCGAGATCGACGGTGAGGGTCGCGGTGGCGGTCGCCAGCGCAGCCGCCTGGTTGGCCTCAGCCGAGAGGATGGAGCCGGGCGGGGCAAATTTAGGGTCGGTGACGATGTTCATGCCGTACTTTACGCGCAGGCCTGCCGCGGTTCAACCGGGCAAGATTCAGAAGCCGCGTCAGTAGGTCTGTGCCGGGAATTGGCCGTCGTCCGCCAGATTGCTGAATCGCGTGAACTGCCCTTCGAACTGCAATGGAACGGTGCCCGTCGGTCCATGGCGCTGCTTGGCGATAATGACTTCGGCCCTTCCGTGCGCATTATCCATTTCAATCTGCCACTTCCCGTGCTCTTCCGTGCCGGGCTTGGGCTCCTTGTTCTGCAGATAATATTCCTCGCGGTAGACGAACAGCACCACGTCGGCGTCCTGCTCGATCGAACCGGACTCGCGAAGGTCGGACAATTGCGGATGCTTGTCATCGCGGCTTTCGACCTGGCGCGACAGCTGCGACAGGGCGATGACCGGGATATTGAGCTCCTTGGCCAGCGCTTTCAGGCTGGTGGTGATCTCGGTGACTTCCTGCACGCGGTTGTCATTGCCGCGTTTGCCCGAGCCCTGCAGCAGCTGAATGTAGTCGACCACGATCAGATCGAGGCCCTTCTGCCGCTTCAGCCGGCGCGCGCGCGCCGTCAGTTGCGAAATCGAGAGGCCGCCGGTTTCGTCGACGAACAGAGGCAGATGTTGAAGCTCGATGGTATAATCGCGGATCGTGTCGAATTCGCTCTGGCTGATCCCGCCGCGCCGGATCAGACTCGACGAGATGCCGGTCTGTTCTGCGAGAATACGGGTGGCGAGCTGTTCGGCCGACATTTCGCAGGAGAAGAAGCCGACGATGCCGCCATTGACGGATTTCATGGTGCCGTCGGCCTGCACCTGGGATTGATGCGCCTTCGCGACATTGTAGGCGATATTGGTGGCGAGCGCGGTCTTGCCCATGCCGGGACGGCCGGCGACGATGATCAAGTCGGAACGCTGCAACCCGCCCATCTTGGCGTCGAGGTCGCGCAGGCCGGTTGCTGTGCCCGACAGCTTTCCGTCGCGCTGATAGGCGTTCGCGGCCATATCCAGCGCGACCTTCATCGCCTGCGCGAAGCCCTGGAAGCCGCCATCATAGCGGCCGGATTCGGCCAGTTCGTACAGCCTGCGCTCTGCGTCCTCGATCTGGGCGCGCGGCGCAAAATCCACCGGCGCGTCGAACGCGACATTGACCATATCCTCGCCGATCCGGATCAGGTCGCGGCGCAGCGCCAGTTCGTAGATCGTCCGTCCGTAATCCTGGGCGTTGATGATGGTGGTGGCTTCGGCGGCGAGGCGGGCGAGGTACTGGCCGACCGTCATGCCGCCGATGTCGGTGTCGGCCGGCACGAAGGTCTTCAGTGTTACCGGGGTGGCGACCTTGCCCATCCGGATCAAGCTGCCGGCGGTCTCGTAGATGGTCTGATGGATCGGTTCGAAATAGTGCTTCGGCTCCAGAAAGTCCGAAACCCGATAGAAGGCGTCGTTGTTGACCAGGATCGCGCCCAGCAGGCTCTGTTCGGCCTCGATGTTGTGCGGTGCGCTGCGATAGGCCGGAGTTCCCGGGTCGGGCGCGAGCTTGAGGACGTTCGAATCAGTGAGAGCCATGGTCGATGTATGCTTTGGATTGGGTCTTAATTTTGGATTCGGGGGCGGGCGGCGATAAAGCGCCTGCCGCGGCGAAAGCGAAAGCGAAACATCGCCGCTTATGCACCGATCATTAAAAGAGTGGATGAATCCCGACGGCGCCTAGCGCGATGCTTGACGGGTTTTGCCAACCCCACGCTTCGGTGCGCCGCGAAACTGGGAAAATCTTCGCGCGGGCTGAACCTTGTTCCGCGCGGGCACACTCATGCCAAGGGCGGCAAATGTTCCGAACCGCTCCCGACGCTGATCAGATCAGGAGGAGATAGATCAGCGCGCCAAGCGCCGCACCCACGCCGGTAGCGATCAGGGCGTAGTCGGTGGCAAGGTCGGCCTGCGGATCGAACGATGATGGATGGGTTTTCTGGGCCATTCCGGTCGTTTAGAGCAGCCCGGCCAAATATTATGTGAAGCAGATCACATTCGGTTAATTTTCTCTTCGGCCATAGTCGCAAGGAACGGGTTGGCGGCGGCAGGATTGGTAGCAGCTGCGGTTTAGGAATAGGCAATGGGCCAGCAACTTCAGCAATGGCGATCGGCAACCGGCGAGCAATTATGGCTCTCGGCGCTGATCGACACCATGGAAGAAGTCTGCGGTTCGGAACGGCGCAGCCAGCCCTGCGACAGGTCGGTCGTGACCGCCGTGTGTGCGCAGCTTTCGCGTCCGGCGGCGCCTTATGCCCACCAGGGATCCGGTTTCAGCCTGCGTCATTAGAATTTCGAGAATTTTGGTTCGTGCCGGCCTATTCGCCCGCGATTTGCAGCCGCGGCCGCTGGCCCCGCTCGACGCCGCGAAGCCGGGCTTCTGCATCGCCGATGTAGTCCCGGGTGATCGGCACCACGCCCTGGCGCCTGGTGAGCTGGATCTGGAAATTCATCATGTCTTGCTTGCGGAACGACATTTCCGAGCAGGCCAGGTAAAATTCCCACATCCGCGCAAAGCGCTCGTCGTAGAGCCGCACCGCTTCCTCCCGCCGCGCCATGAAGCGCTCGCGCCACGCTTTCAGCGTTTCCGCATAATGCAGTCGCAGGATTTCAATGTCGCACACCAGCAATCCGGCGCGCTCGATCGCGCGCGTGACCTCGGACAGCGCGGGGATATAGCCGCCGGGGAAAATGTATTTCGTTATCCAGGGATTGGTGACGTCGGGCCCTTCCGAACGGCCGATCGAATGCAGTACCATCACGCCGTCGTCGGTGAGCAGGTCGGAGCAGCGCCTGAAATAGGTCTCGTAGAAATCGACGCCGACGTGCTCGAACATGCCGACCGATACGATGCGCTCGAACGGGCCGGGAATGTCGCGATAATCCTCGAGGAAGAACCTCGCCGATGACGCCAGGTTCAACTCGGCGGCGCGGGCGTTCGACACCTGCAATTGCTCGGTCGACAGCGTGACGCCGGTGACGCTGGCGCCGGTCGTTTCCGCCAGATAGAGGCCAAGGCCGCCCCAGCCGGAGCCGATGTCGAGCACGCGGTCGCCGGGCCGGATCAACAGCTTGGCGGCGAGGTGGCGCTTCTTGGCGAGCTGGGCGTCGTCGAGCGTGGCGTCAGGTGTTTCGAAATACCCGCAACTGTATTGCTTGTCGGCATCGAGGAAGAGGGAATAGAGCCGGCCATCGAGATCATAATGGTGCGCGACGTTGTTCAGGGATCGTCGTCGCGGATTGAACTGCCTGGCATGCCTGACGAGATAACGCAGGAACCATTGCAGCCTGGCCCAGCGCGGCAATATTTCCGGCTGATTCATCAGGATCGCCAGCGCATCCGCAATCGAGCCGTCCTCGATGACGAAGCTTCCGTCCATGTAGACTTCGCCGAGCGCAAGTTCGGGGTTGAGCAGAACCCGGCGTTCGGCGTCGGCCGTCAGGAAGCGGGCCTTGACCCGCTCTCCGGTCCCGTCGCCGCAGCTGAATTGCGTTCCGCGCGCGGTCGTGAAAGTCATCGCGCCGCGGCGAATGAACTGCTGCAAGAAGTAGCGCAACAAACGGTCCATCGAAACCACCAAACTGAGCGATCCCAACGAGGCTGGCGTAGCGGCCATCACAGCCAGCGAAAGCGGGGATCCACCTGTCCCCGCGCGCCGCCACCACACCATAATAGCGACGCCGCGATGACGCTAGTACGTTGTACACAAAGCAGATACTCGGAATTGTCGTGTTCACGCAGATGCGCTTTATGGGCGCTTCCATTCGCGTCATAATCGGCTAAAAGGTGACCGCTGCCACCCGTGCCGGATTTGGGACGCTGGAGAGCCAATTCCGCATCTGGAGAATCAAAGGAATGTTGAGCCGAGCGCTCATTTTTGCGACGGTGACGCTTCTGATCGGCTGTCTCGCGGCGATCCCGGTGCGGGCGCAAAATCTCGATGCCGGCAAGAGCCCGGCCCAGATTTTTTCAGGCACCTGCAGTGCCTGCCACAAGGGTGCGCGGGGTCTCTTGAAGACGGTGCCGCCTGGGTCCCTGCCGGGGTTCCTGCGCCAGCATTATACCACCTCCGGCGAGATGGCCTCGCAGCTCAGCGCCTTCCTGATTGCCAACGGTGCCACCGATAACCGCGGCGCCAAGCCGACGCAGCAGGCAAAGGACGCGAAACAAGCAGCCCCCGAGCAGCTCGATCGCTTCGGCCGCCCGGTACGCCCGGCGCCGCCGCAGGAGGCCGCCAAGCCCGAAGCCGAGTCGCAACAGGCCGCGATCGCTCCCGGTCCCGACGGCCGCAAATCGGCAGCCAAGCAGAAGCTGGGCAAGCAGCCGCCCAAGGCCGATGCCGCCAAGGATGAGCCGGCAAAGGGCGAGGCGGCAAAAGAGGATACGCCGAAGAGCGAAACTGCCAGGGAAGCTGCCAAGGAAGCCACGCAGGAGGACACCGCGAAGCTCGATGCGCCGAAGGAGACCGGCGAACGCACGGCGCTGCGGCCCGATCCGGTCCCGCCGGTCACCCCCGCGCCATCGATGTCGGCCGCGATCTCCAGCGGCACGACGGAGCCGTCAGCCGCGCCTGCGCCGCCGCTGGCCATGCTGCCAGTTCCGCCGCCGGCCGTGACGGCGTCCGGCCCGCCATTGCCGCCGGTCCCACCTGCCGGACCGCCTGCACCTCCGATCTCCCAATAGATAGATTTTCGACAGGACGCCGGTTGCAGCCCGCGCCGGGCTTGATCATCTCTAGAGTATTGCTCTAGAGTAATGGTCTGGCTGTAATTGGAGGGAGCTTGATGGTCGCTGGCGCGCGAGAGGATTTGCTGGCCGCGGGATTGGCGGTGTTCGATCGCGACGGCTTCGAGGGCGCGACGGTTGCGGCCATTCGCACCCGCGCGCGGGCGTCCAACGGCAGCTTCTTCCATTTCTTCGGATCGAAGAAAGAACTGGCGGGCACGCTGTTTCTGGAAGTGCTGCAGCGTTATCACGCCGCGGTGCTGGCGGCGATCGCTACGCCTTGCGGCGCGCGGCAGGGAATCGATCGCCTGATCCGCGCGCATCTGGATTGGGTGGTGAACAACCGGCGCGAAGCGCGCTACCTGTTCGAGATTTCCCGCAGCGAGTGGGGCGACGAGGTGAGCGACGCGCAGCGGGCGCAGAATTCGCGCCTCGGCGAAGCCGTCGAGCGCTGGCGCGCGCCGCTGATCGCCAGCGGCGAATTGCTGCCGATGACAGCGACGCTGTTCTTCAGCCAGATCATCGGACCCGCCCAGATCTTCTGCCGCGCCTGGCTTTCGGGGCGCGACCGCACCGATCCGAGGCTTCAGTCCGACACCCTGATCGCCTGCGCGATTCGCGCGCTGGTGGCGCCGCAACCCAATCCAGACGCCGGAGGTAAACCTTGACCCAGCAAGCCGTGACACAGGATTTCGACTTCAAGCCCGATCTGGACTTCGTGCTGATCGCACAACGAATCCGCGACAGCGTCGGACGGCAGGGTTTTATGGGACATGTCGGCGCCGAACTTTCCGAACTGGCGCGCGGATCGTGCATGCTCGCAGTCGACCGGCGGCCGGAGCTGTTGCAGCAGCATGGC
Organism: Bradyrhizobium sp.; assembly: GCF_030693485.1. Lineage (GTDB taxonomy): Bacteria > Pseudomonadota > Alphaproteobacteria > Rhizobiales > Xanthobacteraceae > Bradyrhizobium. The sequence continues at coordinate 7,282 of NZ_JAUYAN010000122.1, forward strand.
CTGTTCCATGGCGGCGTCACCGCCTTCTTGGTCGACAACGCGACCACCATCGCGGCGGCGACGTCGCGCGGCCAGCCGGCGCTGACGGCGGAATACAAATTGAACCTGCTGTCGCCGGCATCCGGCGAGCGCCTGATCTGCCGTGCCCGCGTGATCAAGCCTGGACGGCAGGTCGCGGTCGTGGCCGCCGACGTGTTCTGCGTCATCGACGGCGTGGAGAAACACACGGCGACCGCGCTGGCGTCGATCGCGATGATGCCGGGTGAAGTGACGGCAAGAAACCCAAGCTGAATCCCAAGCCCGGCCTGAGGCCGGGCTTGGGGGTGCGTAATGGTACGGCGACGGCGTTACTTGTCGGAAGCGGATTCTTCCTGCGGTTCGTCGTCGCGGCGGGCTTCCGGATCGAAGAATTCACCTGCGGCGGCGAGCGCTTCGGCGGCCGCGTCCTGATCTTCCTGACGCGTCGAGATGTCTTCGCCGCGGTTGATGCGCTCGGCCTCGTCGGCGCTGCGTGCGACCGTCACGCTGACGGCGACTTCGACTTCCGGATGCACGGCGATGGCGATGTTGTGCTTGCCGATGGTCTTGATCGGCGCGTCCAGCATCACCTGGCTGCGGCTGATGGTGACGCCGTCCGCCTCGAACGATGCGATGATGTCGCGGATCGTGACCGATCCGAACAGCTGGCCGGTCTCGGAAGCCTGCCGCAGCACCACGACGTTGCGGCCGTCGATCTTCTCGGCAACCTTGGTGGCCTCGCCCTTGGCCTGCAGGTTGCGGACCTCGAGCTCGGCCTTCATGCCGTCGAACTTGGCGCGGTTATCCGCGGTGGCGCGCAGCGCCTTGTTGCGCTTCAACAGAAAATTGCGGGCATAGCCGTCCCGGACGCGGACGACTTCGCCCATCTGGCCAAGCTTGGCGACGCGTTCCAGCAAAATGACTTCCATATTCGTTCTCCTTGTTGGTGATCAGGTTGTGAGGTTGATGTGAAGTGCAGATTTCAGGATGCGGGCAGAGGCGGCGGCCTTTTGTTGTGCAGAAAGCGCTGGCGAAAACCGAAGATGGCGTCGGCAATGCCGAGCGCCGCCATCGCCACGATGAGCCAGCCGCCGGACAGCACCACCATGGTGTAGGTGCAGGCCAGCCAGAGCCCGCGGCCCTTTAGACCCACCGTCAGGGTGTGCAGCACCGCGAAGCCGACCAGGGCGTAAGCCAGCAGCAACGCCGCGGTGACGGCGTGGGCCAGCATCGCAAGCAGTCCACTGGAAAAGCAGAATGCGATGGCGGCCGACAATGCCGCGAGCGTCATCGGCGGCAGCTCGGTGCTTCTCAGGTCGGGCCACGAGCGACGCAATCGTCCCGATGTCGCGGTGATCCGGGCAGCCAGCCAGAAGTTGAGCATCAGCATGGTCATGGCGCTGATGGCGAAGGCCGCGGGCAGGATCATCAAGGCGACATCGATCCGTTGCTGGATTTCGTTACCCGAAGCCGCGGAGCGGGGACCGAGAACGCGCAGCAGGGCCCCTCGGAGGACCTCGGTGATGGTGGCCGCGTCGGTGCCCAGCGTGAGCAGCGTCGCCATGGTGGACAGCGTGCCAAAACCGGCGAGCCAGAGCAGAAGGCGGCCGATCGGATACCATTCCATCGCCGGAGGGGCCGGCGTCGCGCCTTCGCTTGGTCCGGCATCGGCAGCCGGCCGACCCAGCAAAGCGAGGTGCCCGAGCCACCAGGCAGGCAGCGCCATCATGACGACAAAGGGGATGCAAATGGGCAGGCCGAAGATCGCCCCGAGGCCGGTGGCCGCGCCGATTCCGCCGATCGTGGCGGCAAGCGGTCCCCATCCAAGCCCCGCCACCATCAGCGGCAACGGGGTGAAGTAGAGCAGCAGCAGCGAGATCAGCGCGCCCGAGATGATCGAGGCGAACATCAGCGCCGACGCAAAACCGGCCGCAATGGCGATGAGAATCATGGTCATCAGCTGTCCCGCTCCCTTCGAGCGGTTAGAGATTCCCTGGAGAACCCCAACCATCGGCGACCGGACGACCCGGAAGCCTTATGTAGATGTTCGATCCGCGGCGCGGACGCCGCGGATCGAAAAGTTGCTACCTGATCACGTAGGGCAGCAGGCCGAGGAACCGCGAGCGCTTGATGGCGCGGGCGAGTTCGCGCTGCTTCTTGGCGGAGACGGCGGTGATGCGGCTCGGCACGATCTTGCCGCGCTCGGAAACGTAACGCATCAGCAGCTTGGAATCCTTGTAGTCGATCTTCGGCGCATTCGGACCCGTGAACGGGCAGGTCTTGCGGCGGCGGAAAAACGGACGGCGTGCACCAGCTTCAGCCATGATTCTTACTCCTCAACCGCTGCTTCGGCGTCGTCACGCGGACGGCGCGGACCCCGGTCACCACGATAGCCACCGCCACCGCCGCCATCACGATCGCTGCGGAAACCGCCTTCGCGGTCGCCACGGAAGCCGCCGCCACCACGGTCGTCGCGATCGCGGTCGCGATCGGCCTTGCGCATCATCGCCGAGGGACCTTCCTCATGCTCTTCGACGCGAACGGTGAGATAGCGGATCACGTCTTCGCTGATTCGCTCCTGCCGCTCGACTTCCGCGACTGCCGCCGAGGGCGCGTCGAGGTTGAGCAGCACGAAGTGCGCCTTGCGGTTCTTGTTCATCCGGTAGGTGAGGGAGCGGACGCCCCAGTTTTCCATCTTGACGACCTTGCCGCCGAGACCTTCGACGATGCCGGTCATCTGGGTGGTCAGTTCTTCCACCTGCTGGGTGCTCGCATCCTGACGTGCGAGAAAAACATGCTCATAGAGAGGCATGGTTGTCCTTTCCTAGTGTTGGCGCGGTTCCCGGCGGCAAGCCCTTCGAGACCTTACGGAAAGGACTCGGGATGAAGCTCAGAAGGCGGAAGCACGGGACGACGGACCGACTGGCCCTGCCGCATCAAGATCGCCTGGAAGGTGAAATTGCTGAGACCGTCCGTTCAGCTCCCGGCCGGGATCCACGGATGCCGCGGTTTATAAGGATTTTGGGCGCGATGGCAAGGGAATGCCAAGGAAATGGCAAGGCAAGGCGCAACAAAAAAGGCCGGGCGCGAAGCCGGGCCTAAATGACTGAAAACGGTAGGATTTCGCTCAGTAGCGGGCCACCACCGGGCTGCCCCCTTTGTAGTTGAGGCCGAGCCGGCCGATGCTTTCGGTCAACCTGACGGTGTGGGTGAAGGACGCCAGCGGGAAGCCACCGGCCGCCAGATTGGTGTTGAAGGCCTCCGAGCCGAGGTCGACGTAAAGATTTCGCCCTTCACGCTCACACCGACGTAAAATCCCGACCAGTTGTCCGGCCCTTCGGTTGGTTCATTGGGAGATCCCCGGGAGCGTGGCTTGACACCGGGAGCCCCGGCGGTGTCTTTCGGCTCAACTTTTGGGGATTTGGTACGTTCAGGGAGCGCCGATGACGGCAGCATTCACCTTTCCGGGGCAGGGCTCCCAGGCAGTCGGCATGGGCAAGGCGCTGGCCGAGGCTTTTCCGGCGGCGCGCGCGGTGTTCGACGAGGTCGATGCGGCGCTCGGCGAGAAGCTGACCGCCATCATCTGGGACGGTCCTGCCGAGACCCTGCAGCTCACCGAAAATGCCCAGCCGGCGCTGATGGCGGTCTCGCTCGCCACGCTGCGCGTGCTGGAAACCGAGGCCGGCTTCTCGGTGGGGCGCGATGCCGCCTTCGTCGCCGGGCATTCGCTCGGCGAATATTCCGCGCTGGCGGCGGCCGGCAGCTTCAGCATCAGCGACACCGCGCGCCTGCTGCGCATCCGGGGCCTTGCCATGCAGAAGGCGGTGCCGGTGGGGACCGGGGCGATGGCGGCGCTGCTCGGGCTGGATTATGAGGCGGCGATGGCCGTCGCCGAGGAGGCCGCGCAGGGCCAGGTCTGTCAGGCCGCCAATGACAATGGCGGCGGCCAGGTCGTCATTTCAGGCGACAAGGCCGCGGTCGAGCGCGGACTCGAGATCGCGAAGACAAAGGGCGCCAAGCGCGCCATGCTGCTGCCGGTATCGGCGCCGTTCCATTGCCGGTTGATGCAGCCCGCGGCCGAGGCGATGGCCGCGGCGCTGGCTGGCGTCACCATCCGGCCACCGGCTTCGCCATTGGTCTCCAACGTGCTGGCCGCGCCGATCACCGATCCGGACGAGATCCGCCGCCGCCTGATCGAACAGGTCACCGGCACCGTGCGCTGGCGCGAATCGGTGGCGTATATGGCGAGCCACGGGGTGACGCGATTTTTCGAGATCGGCGCCGGCAAGGTGCTGAGCGGGCTGGTCAAGCGCATCGCCGACGGCGCGGTGGGAATTTCAGTGGGCGGACCCGGCGATATTGCCGGTGCAAAGGACGCGTTGGCGGCATCGCATTAGGTGGTGGCCGGGAGGAGATATCGATGTTCGATTTGACTGGCAGGACGGCGCTCGTCACCGGCGCGACCGGCGGCATCGGTAACGCGATCGCCCAGGCGTTGCACGCCCAGGGCGCGACGGTGGCCATTTCCGGAACGCGGCGGGAGGTGCTGGACGCGCTCGCCGCCAAGTTGGGCGAGCGCGTTCACGTTCTGCCCTGCAACCTCTCCGACAGCGCCGAAGTCGAGGCTCTGGTGCCCGCGGCCGAGGCGGCGATGGGCCAGGTCGACATCCTCGTCGCCAATGCCGGCATCACCAGGGACAATTTGTTCGTGCAGTTGCGCGATGAGGACTGGGACGAGGTCATCAAGGTCAATCTGACCTCGACCTTCCGCCTCACCCGCGCCGCGACCAAGCTGATGATGCGCAAGCGATTCGGCCGCATCATCGCGATCACCTCGATCGTCGGTGTCACCGGCAATCCGGGGCAGGGCAATTACACCGCGTCGAAGGCGGGGCTGATAGGCATGATCAAGACGCTGGGGGCGGAATATGCCAAGCGCAACGTCACCGCCAATTGCATCGCGCCCGGATTCATCAAGACGCCGATGACCGACGCGCTCAACGACAAGCAGCGCGAAACCATCCTGTCGAAGGTTCCTGCGGCGCGGCTCGGAACGCCCGAAGATATCGCCGCGGCGGCGGTCTATCTTGCCTCCAACGAAGCCGCTTACGTGACCGGACAGACGATTCACGTCAATGGCGGAATGGCCATGTTTTGAGCCGGTTACCGGCCCTGCCTGGTGGCGGGGGCGGTTTCCGGCTGTCACCGAGGCTGGTCGTCAAGGCTTTGTAGTCAAGGCTTGGGAAGTATGATAACCGAACCACCAACGGATGGGCAAAGAACGCCATTGCAGGAATTTGAATCCCTGTATATTGGCGAGGCGGAGCCTGCCGTCGTTCGCCGGGCCTTCGTCTGAGATGACGGGGCAAATCAAGACGATGCGCGATTGCGAAGGAAGTTTAACGACCACGATGGCCCGTAGCGTCTTGGGGACGACGGGTCTAATGGAACAAGCACGAGGTTGAACGATGAGTGAGATTGGCGAGCGAGTTAAGAAGATCGTGGTCGAGCACCTTGGTGTTGAGCCCGAAAAAGTGGTCGATGCCGCGAGCTTCATTGACGACCTCGGCGCGGACAGCCTCGATACGGTCGAGCTGGTGATGGCGTTCGAAGAGGAATTCGGCTGCGAGATTCCCGACGACGCCGCTGAGACGATTTTGACTGTTGGCGACGCCACGAAATTTCTTGAAAAAAACGCGAAGAGCTGACGCCCCCGCGCGGTGCTGACGAAGCCGGACGGGCCGTGGTCGAGCGGTCCACCGGTTTCTTGTTATGGGCCGTGAATACAGGGCTGGAGTGCTGCATATGAGGCGGGTTGTCGTCACGGGCCTCGGCATGGTTACGCCACTCGGCTGTGGCGTCGAGCCGACCTGGAAGCGTATCCTCAACAGCGAGAGCGGGGCCAGGAAGATCGACACGTTTGACGTGTCCGATCTGACCAGCCGGATCGCATGCGTGATTCCACGCGGCGACGGCACCGGCGGCACCTTCAATCCCGACCAGTGGATGGAGCCGAAGGATCAGCGCAAGGTCGACGATTTCATCGTCTTCGCCATGTGCGCGGCGCGTCAGGCACTCGATGACGCCAACTGGCATCCGTCGACCGAAGAGGAACGCTGTGCTACCGGCACCATGATCGGATCCGGGATCGGCGGCCTGTCGGGCATTGCCGACACCGCGTTGTTGCTGAAGGAACGCGGCCCGCGCAAGGTATCGCCGTTCTTCATTCCCGGCCGCCTGATCAATCTGGCGTCGGGCTATGTGTCGATCGAGCATGGCCTCAAGGGCCCCAACCATTCGGTGGTGACGGCCTGTTCGACCGGCGCGCATGCGATCGGCGATGCCAGCCGGCTGATCCTGCTCGGCGACGCCGACGTGATGGTGGCGGGCGGTACGGAATCGCCGATTTGCCGGCTGTCGATGGCGGGATTCTGCGCGTCGCGCGCGCTGTCGACCGGCTTCAACGAAACCCCGGAAAAAGCATCGCGTCCCTACGACAAGGACCGCGACGGCTTCGTGATGGGAGAAGGCGCCGGCATCGTGGTGCTTGAGGAATACGAGCATGCCAAAAACCGTGGCGCCAGGATCTATGCCGAGGTGATCGGTTACGGGTTGTCCGGCGACGCCTATCACATCACCTCTCCGTCGCCCGACGGCGATGGCGCATTCCGCAGCATGAGCGCTGCGATGAAGCGCGCCGGAATCAGCGCCTCCGACATCGACTACATCAACGCGCACGGCACCTCGACGCAGGTCGGCGACGAGATCGAACTCGGCGCGGTGGAGCGGTTGTTGGGCAACGCCGCTTCCACGGCGTCGATGTCGTCGACCAAATCGTCGACCGGACACCTGCTCGGCGCCGCCGGCGCGATCGAGACGATTTTCAGCATCCTGGCGATTCGCGACAATGTCGCCCCGCCGACCATCAACCTGGAAAACCCGTCGGTAGAAACGGCGATCGACCTCGTGCCGCAGGTCCCGCGCAAGCGGGAGATCAATGTCGCGCTGTCGAATTCGTTCGGTTTCGGAGGCACCAACGCATCCGTGATCGTGCAGCGGGTAACCAATTAGCCAGTGATTAGAACGACTCCACGGTTTCGCCGCATTCGGCGCTAACTCCAGGGCGCGATCAGCAACGGGACGCCGGTTTTGCGTCCGGTCGCGCTCTCAACTATAAGAAACGCGGGCGAATACCATTGGCATGGCAGTGATTTGCCGGGCCACGATCAAACCGACAGGATTCAGGTTGCATCGATGAGTGAGAGGCCGCCCATTTCGCCACGTAGCCCGCGCGCCGCGCTGGAGCCCGAGCAGGTTCCGCCGCCGCCGAAGCGCTCCGAGCGTGCCCGCAATCCGTTCGTCATCGTCGGCAATGCCATCATCACCATCATCCTGGTGTTCATGCTCGGCGCCGGCGGTGTCTACGTCTACGGCAAGAAGATGCTGGAATCCGCCGGTCCGCTCGCGGAAGACAAGACCGTCAATATCCCGCCGCGCTCCAAGACAAGGGAAATCGCGGAGACCCTGCAGCGCGAGGGCGTGATCGACATCAATCCGTGGCTGTTCATGGGCGCTGCGTTTGCGTTGAAGGCCAGTTCGGAGCTGAAGCCCGGAGAATATTCGTTCCAGAAAAACGCCAGCCTTCGCGACGTCATTGGCATCATCGTCGAAGGCAAGGTGGTTCAGCATTCCATCACGATTCCCGAGGGCCTGACCTCCGAGCAGATCGTGGCCCGGCTCACCGACAATGAGATCTTCTCGGGTAACGTTCGCGAAATTCCGCGCGAAGGCACCCTGCTGCCGGAAACCTACAAGTTCCCGCGCGGCACCTCGCGCGAACAGGTGATTCAGCGCCTGCAGCAGACGCACAAGCGGATGCTGGCGGAGATCTGGGAGCGCCGAAATCCGGACATTCCGGTCAGGTCGCCGGAACAACTGGTGACGCTGGCCTCGATCATCGAGAAGGAAACCGGCAAGGCGGACGAACGCAGCCGTGTCGCCGCGGTGTTCGTCAACCGGTTGCGGCAGAAAATGAAGCTGCAGTCGGATCCAACCATCATCTACGGACTGGTCGGCGGCAAGGGAACGCTGGGCCGGCCGATCAGGCGCTCGGAGATCCAGCAGCCGTCGCCCTACAACACCTATGTGATCGAGGGCCTGCCGCCCGGACCGATCGCCAATCCCGGTCGCGCCTCGCTGGAGGCCGCGGCCAATCCGGCGCGCACGCGCGATCTGTTCTTCGTCGCTGACGGCTCCGGCGGCCACACCTTTACCGAAACCTACGACCAGCATCAGAAGAACGTCGTCAAGCTGCGCGCGCTGGAAAAGCAGATCCAGAACGACACCGTCGAACCGGCAGCCGAAGAGGCCCAGCCGGCCGCGGCCGGTGCGCCGGCCGATACCAATCCTACCGCCACGACCACCAGGCCGGCCGCCACGAAGAGGCCCGCGCGTGCCGCTCCTCCGGCCGCTCCGGCGGCCACCACCCCGGCGGCTCCGGGCCGGCAGGGCGCGGCGCAATCGACCACCACGGCCCCGGTGGTTCAGCGCTAGCGCCGGTCCGCGCCGCAACCGAATTCCACTTTGGCCGAAAACGCTTTAATGTCGCGGCATCCGCTGCGAATCCCACACCTGCACTCCCGGAGAAATTCAAGCGATGGCGCTGTCGAGCATGACCGGCTTTGCCCGCAGCCACGGCGCCAGCGGTCCCTACGCGTTCGAATGGGAATTGAAGTCGGTCAACGCCAAGGGGTTTGACCTGCGCATGCGGCTGCCGCCCGGTTGGGACGAGCTCGAGGCGCTGGCCAAGAAGCGAGCCGGCGAAGTGCTTTCGCGCGGCACCGTCTACGCCAATTTGAACGTCAAGCGGGCCAATGCCGTCTCGACCATCCGTATCAATGAGGACGTGCTGGCGTCGATCGTCAAGGTGGCCCACGATCTCGCCGGCAGGATCGATGCGGTGGCGCCGAGCATCGACGGGCTGCTGTCGATCAAGGGCGTCATCGAAGTGGTCGAGCCCGAAAGCAACGAGGCGGAGGACAAGGCCGCGAAGGCTGCCGCCGCCGTCGCGTTCGAGCAGGCGCTGACCGATCTTGTCGAGATGCGTCGCCGCGAGGGCGTGACGCTCGGACAGATCTTGTCGCAGCGGATGGATGAGATCGAGCGTCTGGCCAAAAGGGCCGAGGCCGCACCCGGCCGCAAGCCTGAGGCGATCAAGACCCGGCTCGCCGAGCAGATCACGGCCTTGCTCGACACCTCCGACCGCTTCGATCCCGACCGGCTCAGTCAGGAAGCGATCATGATCGCGGCCAAGGCCGATATTCGCGAAGAGCTCGATCGCATCGCCTCGCACATCTCGCAAGCCCGCGAGATGATCGGCAAGGGCGGACCGGTCGGCCGGCGGCTCGATTTTCTGGCGCAGGAATTCAACCGCGAGGTCAATACCTGCTGTTCCAAGTCGAACGACCTGGAATTGACCAATACCGGCCTTGAGATGAAGAACGTGGTCGAGCAATTTCGCGAACAGGTTCAGAACCTGGAGTGATCATGACGGCTGGCGGCCACGGCTTCGAGGGAAAAGGCTTCGACGGCGTAGAGCGGCGCGGACTGATGTTCGTGCTGTCGTCGCCGTCGGGCGCCGGCAAGACCACGCTGTCGCGCATGCTGCTCGACCGAATGCACGGCCTGCAAATGTCGGTTTCGGCGACCACCCGGCCGATGCGTCCCGGCGAAGTCAAAGGCCGCGATTACCTGTTCGTCGACAAAGCCGAATTCGAACAGATGGTGAAGCAGAACGAACTGCTCGAATGGGCTACCGTATTCGACAATCGCTACGGCACGCCACGTGCGCCGGTCGAAGCGGCGTTGGCATCCGGACGCGACGTGCTGTTCGACATCGACTGGCAGGGCACCCAGCAATTGCGGGAGAAGGCAGGCGCCGACGTCGTCAGCGTGTTCATCCTGCCGCCGTCGGCCGCGGATCTCGAGAAACGGCTCCACACCCGTGCGCAGGATTCCGACACGGTCATCCGCGGCCGTATGGACCGTGCCAGTCATGAGCTCAGCCACTGGGCTGAATATGACTACATCGTGGTCAATCACGACGTCGATGAAGCCTTTGCCGAGGTCCAGTCGATTCTCAAGGCCGAGCGACTCAAGCGTGCGCGGCGGGTCGGTTTGACCGAGTTCGTGCGGGGCTTGCAGCAGCAGCTGGAAAAATAGCCGGGCGTTCAGGTCGCGCTGGTTCGCGGCAGCCGCGCGAGCATTTGTGCGATGCGTTGGTCCGGATCGTCCACCGCGCGCAGTTCGCGGGGAAGACTACCCTGCGGCAACAGGCCGAGTTCCCGCATCGATCTCGCGGCTCGCGCCTCATCCGACAGCGACGGACGATCGGTCCGGACCGAATCCCAGTTCACGCGCCGGTCGACGCGACCGATGCTCCGTTGCGGGCGACTGAATCGGAAAATCGCGCTCGCCATCAAGCCTGCAAGCACCAGGGCGCCAAGGATGACGATCAGCAGCAGCTGGACCGAGCCAGTCGGCTTTTCGATTGACGAGGCGTTCGCCGCGGCAAGCGGGTGCGTTGCCCCGGAGGCCGGTGGCGCTAGCCGGGAAGCTGATGGTTCGATGGTGGAGTTTGCCGGCGGCGGGGCTGCTGAATTGTTAGACGATCCTGGAATGGCCGGCGTGCTCACCACGCCCGCAAGCTCGGGCCAGCGCGAACCGACGACCGATGGCTTCGCGCCGGCATCGCCCGCATTGGCTCGCTGTTCAGTTACCGGGTTGATCGCAGCGGTGACGGCCGCCGCCGCCCGCTTTCCCGTGAAGACGCTGGTGTCCGGCTCGACGCGCGACTGCGGCAACGGTAATTCGGCGCGCGCATTGGCGATCGAAGGCTGCGTAGTGGCGCTGTTCGGCGGCGAAGCTGTATTGGCCGCCGGTGGAGCTTCCGGCGCGGCTCGCGAAATTTTTGCCTTGGCATCGCCGATGTACCAGCAGGATCGCTTGGTGACGCGGTCGACGCGATAATACCAATGACCGCCCGCCGGCGGCGCGCCCTTCGGTCCGGAGAGACATTCATCGGCCTCGGCCGGCGCGCCGTGCGATGCGGTGACGAGGGGAGCGCAAGCAACCAGGCTGGCGAAAATGGCGGACACGAATTTCGCGGTTCGATTGGACATCTTTCATCTCCGGGGATGATACGCGACGCTTTACGCTCCCAATCTCGGTAAAGACTTGGGTGGCAATGAGCCGCAATTCCGGAGGGGGTAGGGCTTAATTTAGGCCTGGATCATTCAGGCTTGGATCATCAGGTCTTGGATCGGCGCCGCCGGGGCGTGAGCCGGATGGATGAGTCAGGCTATTGTTTCGACGCCGTCCATCGCCCGGTACAACCGTCCGATCGCACGAACGTGCCGGAGCCGCTACGGCCGGAGAAACGGCCGGAACTGTTCCAGGTCAAACCTGAGGCGGATCCGCCCGACGTCGTCGAGCCGTTTGAACTGACTTGACCGGAACTGAGTTCCCCCGAGAGCCTGCCGCGGCTGACGACGAATCTCTCGGTAGCTGCACCGCAGGTCGTACCCACGGAATGGGCCACCCACGCTCCGTCGAAATTGCCGCCACCGCCGCCTGCTCCGTCGCCGCCACTTTTTCGCGCGGCGCTGCGCGGTTCCTCGGGTTTGGGCTTGCTACGTCGCACCGGCTTTTCGGCCTCGACCGCCCGGGGCGTCTGCCGCGAACCGGACACCGACTTTTCGTCGTTGCCGATGCTGCCACCGGCGCTGCCGGATTGCGCGAGCGCGGT
>NZ_JAUYAN010000127.1 GCF_030693485.1 Bradyrhizobium sp.
CTTGGTCGAGCACATCTCCGCGCACAGCGGCAGCTTGCCCTCGGCGAGGCGGTTGCGGCCGTAGCTCGCATATTCCACCAGCGTCATGTCGGCCTCCGGGCCTCCGGCGCAGTAGGTGCACTTGTCCATCTTGCCGCGCGAGCCGAAGTTCGCCTGCTTGGGATACTGCGGCGCGCCGAACGGGCAGGCGTAGAAGCAGTAGCCGCAGCCGATGCAAAGCGACTTGGAATGCAGCACCACGCCGTCGGCCGTCGTGTAGAAGCAGTCGACCGGGCATACGGCCGCGCACGGCGCATCCGTGCAGTGCATGCAGGCCATCGAGATCGAGCGCTCGCCGGGCTTGCCGTCGTTGATGGTGACGACGCGGCGACGGTTGATGCCCCACGGCACTTCATGTTCGTTCTTGCAGGCGGTCACGCAGGCGTTGCACTCGATGCAACGGTCGGCATCACAAAGAAATTTGACGCGAGCCATGATCTATTCTCCCCTCACGCCGATTGAATTTGACACAATGTCACCTTGCCCTCGTGCATGGCGGTGACCGGATCGTAACCGTAGGTAGTGATCGTGTTCACGCTTTCGCCGAGCACGATCGGATCTGCACCCTTCGGATAGTTGCCGCGCTGATCGACGCCCTGGAACCAGCCGGAGAAGTGGAAAGGCATGAACGCCACGCCCTTGCCGACCCGGTCGGTGACCAGCGCCTTGACCCGCGCCTTCGAGCCGTTTTCCGGACCCAGCACCCAGACCCAGCCGCCGTCCTTGATGCCGCGCTCGGCGGCGTCCGCCGTGTTAACTTCGACGAACATGTCCTGCTGCAGCTCGGCCAGCCATTTGTTCGAGCGGGTTTCCTCGCCGCCGCCCTCGTATTCGACCAGACGTCCCGAGGTCAGGATGATCGGGAACTGCTTGGCGAGTCCCTTGTCCACCGCCGCCTTCTGAATCGAGAAGCCGAGATTGGCCATGCGGAACTGGCGGCCGTCGGGCCGGGTCGGATATTTGGCGACCAGTTCGGGACGCGCGGTGTAGATCGGCTCGCGATGAACCGGCACGGGATCGGGCAGGTTCCACGCCACCGCGCGGGCCTTGCCGTTGCCATAGGCCATCACGCCATGTTCGAGCGTGACGCGAATGATGCCGCCCGACAGGTCGACGGCCCAGCCGACGCCGTCGGGATTGTTGCCGCCGATCTTGTTGATGGTGGCGAGTTCGGCCTCGGTGAGGTCCTTGTCCCAGCCGAGCTTCTTGAGCACGCCATAGGTGAATTCGGGATAACCGTCGGTCAGTTCCGAACCCTTGCTGTAGGATCCTTCGGCCAGCAGATTGACGTTCTTCACCGAACCGTCCGGCTGCTTCTCTTCATAGACGACGCCGAAGCGGGCGCGGAAGGTGCCGCCGCCGTCCTTGGCGTGCAGGTTGGTGTTGTACAGCGTATGGGTTCCCGGATGCTTGATCGCCGGCGTGCCCCAGCACGGCCATGGCAGGCCGTAATAGTCGCCGCCGACTTCAGGCACGTCGGCCTTGGCGCGCAGGGTCACCAGGTCGAACTTGTCCTGATTCTTCATGTGGGCCTTCAGCCGCTCCGGCGACTGGCCGGAATAGCCGGTCGAGAACCCGCCGCGGTTGATTTCCCTGAGCAGGTCCTCTGGCGAGGGACGCTTGTTCTCCACCTTGATGTTCTTGAACATCGGATCGGCAAAACCGAGCTTTTCCGAGATGCGGTAGATGATTTCGTAGTCGTCCTTCGTTTCGAAGATCGGCTTGACGATCTGTTCGCCCCACTGAATGGACCGGTTGGACGCGGTGCGCGAGCCCGAGGTCTCGAACTGGGTGCAGGCCGGCAGCAGATAGGTGCCGTTCTTGCGGTTCGAGATCGCCGCGAAGGTGGTGGGATGCGGATCGGCGACCACGAGCAATTCGAGCTTCTCGATACCCTTCACCATTTCGGTCATGCGCGGCACGGTATTGCCGCCGTGGCCCATGATGAACATCCCCTTCAGGCTGTCGCGCTGATCGACATCGTCGGGGTTGGCGAGCGTCGCATCGAACCAGCGGGTCGACGGGATGCCCGGCGCTTCCATGTTCTGCTTGCGGGTGCGGGCCGGGCGGCCCGACTTCGCCGGCACTTCGTCGAAGCGTGCCTGCAGATAGTCGTATTCGACTTCCCAGACCCGGGCCCAGTGCTTCCAGGCGCCTTCGACCAGGCCGTAATAGAGCGGCAGCGTCACGATATCGAGACCGAGATCGGTGGCGCCCTGTACGTTGCAGTGGCCGCGGAAGATGTTGGCGCCGCCGCCGAAGGTGCCGACATTGCCGGTCGCCAGCAGCAGGTTGCAATAGGCGCGGACGTTGGCTGTGCCGACGGTGTGCTGGGTGCCGCCCATGCACCAGATGAAGGTCGAGGGCCGCTGCTTGGCGAAGGTCTCGGCGACTTTCTTCAGCTGTTCGCCGGGAATGCCGGTCACCTTCTCGACTTCTTCCGGCGTCCACTTGGCGACTTCGGCGCGGATCTGGTCCATGCCGTAGACGCGCTGGGCGATGTACTGCTTGTCTTCCCAGCCGTTGTTGAAGATGTGGTGCAGCATGCCCCAGATCACCGCGATGTCGGTGCCGGAACGGAAGCGCACATAATCGGTGGCGTGGGCCGCGGTGCGGGTGAAGCGCGGGTCGAGCACGAACACGTTGGCGCGGTTGATCTCCTTGCCGGTGAGAATGTGCTGCAGCGACACCGGATGCGCTTCGGCGGCATTCGAGCCCATGAAGACCACGGTCTTCGAGTTCCGGATGTCGTTGTAGGAGTTGGTCATCGCCCCGTAGCCCCAGGTATTGGCGACGCCGGCAACAGTGGTGGAATGGCAGATGCGGGCCTGGTGATCAATCGAGTTGGTGCCCCAGAACGCCGCGAACTTGCGGAACAGATAGGCGCCTTCATTGGAGAACTTCGCCGAGCCGAGCAGATAGACCGAGTCGGCGCCGGACTTGGCGCGGATCTCGAGCATCTTGTCGCCGATCTCGTTGATGGCGACGTCCCAGGATATTTTCTGCCACTCGCCGTTGACCAGCTTCATCGGCCATTTCAGGCGGCGGTCGCCATGTACGAGTTCGCGCACCGCGGCGCCCTTGGCGCAATGCGAGCCGCGATTGATCGGTGAGTCCCAGGCCGGCTCCTGGCCGACCCAGACGCCGTTCTGCACTTCGGCAAGTACGGTGCAGCCGACCGAGCAATGGGTGCAGATGTTCTTCTTGATTTCGGTCGGCGCGCCCATGATTTGCGGACCGGCCTCTGCCTTGCGCACCGAACCGAGCGGCATCAGGCCAAGCGCGGCGCCTGCTCCCGCCACGAGGCCCGACCGGCGCAGAAAGGTGCGGCGGTCGAGAACACCGGAGGCGAGGCCGGCGGCGATACCCTGCAAACGCGCTTTGCCGGCGGATCCATCTCTTCGCTTCATCAACATGTGCGTGGTCCCATCAATAGCGGTTGACGCGATAGAAATTCTTGACGTGATCGGATTCCTTGTAGCGGGCCTTGACCCGCTCGGACTGCGACTCGTCGGCGATGGCCTCGCGGCCCGCCAGCGGCACCACCGCTGCGGCTGCGACCGCCGATCCGCCCATCATGAAGAAGCGGCGACGGTCGACGACACCAGCGGTGTTCGAACCGCCTTCGCCTGATGGCGCCTTGCTGTCGGATGGCTTGCGCATTGCAATCTCCCCTTTGGCTTGCCTTCATTGCTGTCAGGACAGCGTGAAGGCCTCGGATTCCAGTTCCATATAGATGCGGCCGACGCGGCCGACGGCACGGTAGAAATTGGCCGACTGCGACATCTCGAGATCGGCGAACATCCGCACCGCCCACGGCTTGAGATGGCGCTCGAAAAATTGCTGCTGTTCGCCGAAATCCGCCTCGAACTCGCCGCGCGCGAGGCCGGACATCACTTCGAGCAGGATCGCAATGTGATCTTCCGGTTCCCGCGACGGGCCGTCGCGCTCGATCCCAAGCCGATCGAAATCCTCGCGCACCCTCGCCAGCGGGCGCTCGTGCAGAAAACCGGTCAGATAATAGGAGGCATAGGGCAGCAGCTCGCCGCGCCCGAGCCCGATGAACAGATCGAAGAATTCCTTGCTGACGGCGCGATCGTCCAACGCCGCCGCTGCCACCGAGAGTTCGATATGCGCGATGCCGAGGTCGGAGGCGTCGCCCTTCAGCGTGGCAACGCGCTTGAGCGTCTCCGCGTCGGGCGCCTTGCCGAGCAGCAGCGACAACAGGCCGTATTCCGCGGCGCGCAGCTGATCGATCTCGTCGATTTCGGATTTCGATGTCACCTGATTCCCGGATTGTGCGTAGAGATCGGGGCGGAGAATGTTGCGTTCCACCCGCGTCAGCGCTTCGACCGCAAGCACACGTTCGGCCGGAATGCGCGACCATGCGGACACCGAGGGCTGCGCAATGCCGATTCCCCGCGCCAGCGATGCGACGCCGCCTGCTGCCTTGATTGCCTGTTCCAAACCCGCGTCACGCATGGTGCGAGCTATTCTCCCCCTGTCCAAACGGTGCCTCTTAATCGGGCAAACCGTTTAGAACTGGAATTATTCCAGTGTGAAATCTGTAACATAGGCGCGGGCTATGTCTGTAAAAACTTTTGGCTAAACAGCAGGTTTTGCCGAGCCATGGCGTCGCACCGGCTGTTGCGGTGCAACAGGGGGCTCGTCCGGCCGATGAACTTCGCCGCTCGTGTGCTGTGCTGGCAAAATACCCTCGTTACTCTGCCTCAGCGCCGTGGCGGGCAGTGGTTGCGCAGGCTCAGCTTCTATCGCAGCAGGCTCTTCGGCTGATGGCACAGGGTCGTCCGCGGGCTGCTTTGCCGAATCCGCCGCCGCTACCGGGGGGTCGGCCGGTGCATTGTCACCCATGATCTGCAACACCATCCGCGCGACGTCCATGCCGGCGCCGATCTCGCTTGTGCCCGGCACGCCGCCCGGAACGTTCCAGTCATAGGCGTATTCGAGCGCGGGATTGACGTAATTGCGGATCGCGGGGTCGAGCGCCCAGGATTTTCGCAGCGCCGCATTGCGCAGATGCTCGGGCACGCCCTTGCCGAGGAACCCGGTGATATCGGTCGCGCCCGTCATCTCCTCCAGCTTCGGCAGGCTGGAGAGGTCGAACTCCGGCGCGGCCTCGGTTTCGGCCACTGTCGCGGGCGGAGTTTCAGCGGTGGCCGCGGGCTCATTCGGCGTGGATTCCGGCTGCTTCGCCTCCTGCTTGCGCTGCGACCACCGCGCCAGAAAGCCCCTGTCCTCGTCGCTCTGGTCCGGACCGCTCATGAGCGCCCTGTTCCGTCGTCCGAAGGGCCATCCGGCATGCCGCCGCGATCGCCGCTCTTGCGATCCCGCTTGCGCTTGTGGAACACGCGCTCGATGTGAAACTGATCGACGAAGGCTGCGATCCACGCCGCTATCTCGGGCGGCATTGGCACGGTGCCGATCACGTCGCAGCCGCTCTCGAAGATCGCTTCGCCTTCGGTCGGGTCGGCGGTCACCTTGGTCAGTTCGAGTTCAGGCCCGCCATCCTGGCGCCGCAGCGCAATCCAGATCCGCGGCTCGCCGTCGGCGAGGTTGTCGCGGTAATTGGCGGTGTCCGAACTGAACAGGTCGATGCTGGCCACGCCCGCATAATAGATTGTCGCATCGGCGTCGCTGGACAGCACGGTCCAGGGCGCCGTGTCCGGCACTTCGTCGAGGATCATCGCCGGCGACCACATATGGTCGATCCAGGGATTTTCGATCGAGCGGCGGCGCAGCACCACGCCAACCTGGCGGGAGGTCTCGGTCATCGCCATGCCAGATCCTCCGTTTCCCGGCCGGTCATGCGAGGTCAGCGGTGGCCGCGAGCGGCAATCCCGCGACCAGGTTCTGCGGCTTCAGCCGCACCACTCGGTCGGCGCCGCTGGCCAGAATGAGATAGACCGGCCTGGTGCCGACGCGCTCGTCCACCAGCCTGACATCTTCGATGGTCAGGCGCATCAGGGCGACGATGCGCTCGGCGGCATTGCCTTCCAGTTCAGCGCCGTTCCACAGGGCGTTGCCGATCCTGGTGCCCTCGCTGTCGAGGCCGATGAACCAGCGCCAGTCGCGGTCCTCGATCGAGGCCACCGTCTCGACCTTGACGGTCACGCCGAGCAGATGGGCGATCCAGCGTTCGATCACTCGTGTGAGCCCGGTTCGCGCCTTCGGATTGCCGCCGATGTTCATCACCATCGCGTGCGCGTCGGAACGCGACCAGTAGGTCCAGGCATTGTCGTCGTCCATCACGTCCATCTCGCCGAACGCCTTTGATGGCGCCAGCATCGCGGTCAGCGGCGACGAATGGATGTCGGCCTGGGCGTGCTGCTGCGCCTCGATGACCTCCGCATCGGCCAACAGCAGCGTGCCGTCATGCACGGTGGCGAGCTGGCTGCGGTAGAACAATTCGGCGGCGCGCAGCATGTAGGGATCGTCGCAGCCCTCCAGCGCGTTGCGCAGGATCAGGTGACAGAGCTGCGACAGGAAGATCGGCGGCAGATCGCCGGCGCCCTTGCGGGCCAGCGACACATACACCGCCTCCAGCGACGGCGCCGCCACCAGCCGGTCGCGGAAATTCACCATGAAGGTCCAGTTTTCCCGCGCGTCGGCGTCCACAAGCGCGGCGATGTCCGCCGCGGCGACCGGGCGCAGCGGATCGGCCAGCAGGTGCGCATGCAGCCGCAGCTCGGCCGGGCAGGCGTCGGCCGGCGGCATCAATTCGGGCCGCGCCAGATAGGCCATGATCAGTTCGGGTGTCGCCAGCAGCCCGCCATGATCGCCACGGCGGGTGAGGTGATGGCCGGAGGCGACCCAGAACTCTCTCATGTGCGATCCCTGGTCATGCTGTCATTCCTGATCAAGCCCATGAGGTCGACCTGTTCAACCGGCTCATCCTCGCCTTCGACCTCGTGAAAGGTAAAGGCGCTGGCATGCGCGTGCAAGGAATCGGCGCCCGTTGCGGTCTCGCGCGGCCGCAGCGTGCGGAAGCGCTCGCGAATCTCGCCGTGCTCGACGCTGCGCTGCACCGCGAGCAGGGTCTGCGGGGCGTGATCGCACAATGAGGCTGCAAACGCGACCTCTTCCTCGGCCGCCCCTCGAGCTGCGGCGAGATCCGGAGCGCCGAATTTTTCCAGCAAGGTGGCCGCGAGGCGCTCGACCATGGCCTCGCGCTCCGCTTCGTCAGCCTCGGTGACGATGGCCAGCGTCGACCAGCCGAGACTGTCGACGCCGAGAAAGCCCGACCGCAACGCCACGCGTTGTTTGGGCCCGAGCGCGGCCGGGTCCTGGTTCCAGAACACGAACGCGCCGGACACCGCCCATTCGCCGGGTTCCGCCGCCCGCTCGAATACGAACGTGTCGGACGGATCGAGCCGGATGGTTCGCGGCAGTTTCAGCATGTTCGCCTCATCCGAGCCTCGGGCCGCGCGCCTGGCGGTCGTACCAGTCCGCTCGCGCCAGCGCGTCGACGAGGCTGATCCGTTCCGGCGGCCCCTTGCCGACCGCGGTTCGCACCAGCAAATCGCCATTGACGTCGATCGCCCTGATTTCGCCGGCCTTGCCCAGCGCAAGCCGCGCCAGATAGTTCCGCGCCACCGCCTCGAACCCGCGTTCTCGCCATTGGTCGAAGCCGGTCATCAGGTGCCGCGCGAAACTTTCGATGATCGCGTCGGTGTCGATCATCTCGAAACCCTCGCTCAGCATGGCGACCCCGGACGCGGCCCGCACCTCCTCGACATGGACCATGTCGGCGGCGCGCAGGATGACGCCGAACACCAGCCACGCCGGAACTTCTTCCTCGGCGCAATCGGTGGGCCAGCCGAGCCGGGCGCCGCCCAGCAATCCGCCGTCGAACCTGACGGCGTCGGGCCAGTCGAAACCGACCTCCCGCTCCGGCGGGCAGTGCGACGATATCGCGTCACCCAGCGCATTCATGCCGGCAAAGAACGCCCGGCGCGCCGTGGCCAGCGCTTCGTCGGGTTCGAGCACCACGGCGAATTCGACCAGGTCGTAGCGCCGCACCCAGACCAGCGTGCCCGCGCCCGCGCTCGCCGCGATTTCGCAGCCGTGGGCGAACGCGTCGCCAAGCTCGCGCAACGCGACCAAAGTATACCCCGGGGGCAGATCGAGTGTCTGTTCCACGTCTGCGAGGCGCGACGTCATCGAAGGGCTCATCCTTAATCGCTTTGCAATCCGCTGGTGTATGCTATCCCCCTCCGGCTCGTAACGCGAGCAAGAGGCCTTGCGGATTTCCGATTCCGCAGGTACCGCGGAACCGGAGTACGAAGCAACCGCGCGCCCGGCGCACGGTTCAGGACATTAATCATGAGTGCGGTGCCGTCTCATCTCCTGATCTGCAGTTGCGAGAAGACGATGCCGCTCGACGCGGCGGCGATTGGCCGCGGCTGCGGCGGCACCATCACGCAGGTCAACCAGCTCTGCGGCCTCGAACTCGATCGCTTCAGGGCCGCGCTGGCCGACGGCGCGCCGATTACCGTTGCCTGCACCCAGGAAGCCCCGCTGTTTCGCGAAGTCGCTGAGAATTCGCCGCAGGCCGAACTCACCTTCGTCAACATTCGCGAAACCGGCGGCTGGTCGAACGACGCGGCCGCGGCCGGCCCCAAGGCCGCGGCGTTGATCGCAGCGGCACAGCAAGACATGCCGCCGATCTCGCTGGTGACGCTGGAGAGCGGCGGCGTGGCGCTGATCTATGGCCGCGACGAGGTCGCGATCGAGGCGGCG
>NZ_JAUYAN010000130.1 GCF_030693485.1 Bradyrhizobium sp.
CCGAAGGCGTAGCGGATCATCGCGTTGCCGGCGCTCACCAGGCAGGCCGCCAGCACCAGAACGTTGCAGACGTTGCCGATCTTTTCGTTGAGCAGGTCGATTCCGCGGCTCAGCGCCAGTAACGGGCGCATCATGTTCGCCCGTTCACCGGCCGGTCGAACGGATCCGACGCTTCAGCGCATTTCGTCTCGCCGCTGTGTTTCGCCCACATGGCGCCACGGCTTGTTGTTGGCTGCGATGGCAACGATCATCCCCCCTGACTTGCGCTTTCGCCGTCTTGACCGCGCCCTTGAGGGCGCAGCGGCCTTTTTTTGGCCGTGCAAGCATAAAGCCGCCGCACCATTTCAGTGTGGCGCGGCAGCGTCAAATGGAAAATGAAAATCATGCGACAGGCATGTGATCGCGTGAGCCCGCGATGTACAGCGAGGTAACAGACGGGTCTCTTCAGCCGCCGGTGACGCTCATATGCCGGCTGACGCTCGGGCGGTTGTGCCGGCGATCGATGATGAAGTCGTGGCCCTTGGGTTTGAGGCCGATGGCGCGGTCGATCGCGGCGGAGAGCAGGTCGTTGTCGGCGGAGGCGCGCAGCGGCTTGCGCAAATCGGAGGCATCCTCGTGGCCGAGGCAGGTATGCAGCGTGCCGGTACAGGTAATGCGCACGCGGTTGCATGCTTCGCAGAAGTTGTGGGTCATCGGCGTGATGAAGCCGAGTTTGCCGCCGGTCTCGGCGACCGAAACGTAGCGGGCAGGGCCGCCGGTGTCATCAGGCAGATCGGTCAGGGTGAATTGCTGGGCCAGGCGTGCGCGCAACAGCGACAGCGGTACATACTGGTCGATGCGGCCTTCGCCGATGTCGCCCATCGGCATCACCTCGATCAACGTCAGCGCCATGCCCTTGCCGTGCGCCCACTGCATCAGCTCGGGGATTTCCTCTTCGTTCAAGTTCTTCAGCGCCACCGCGTTGATCTTGACGGCGAGGCCGGCTGTGCGCGCGGCTTCGATGCCCGCCAGCACCTTGTCGAGATCGCCCCAGCGGGTGATGGCCTTGAACTTCGCGGGATCCAGCGTGTCGAGCGAGACGTTGATGCGGCGTACGCCGCAGTCGAACAATTCGGAGGCAAAGCGTGCCAGCTGCGAGCCGTTGGTGGTCAGTGTCAGCTCATTGAGTGCGCCGGAGGCGAGGTGGCGCGATAGCGAGCGCACCAGCGACATCACGTTGCGCCGGACCAGCGGCTCGCCGCCGGTCAGCCGCAATTTCTTCACGCCCTTGGCGATGAAGGCCGTGCATAGCCGGTCGAGCTCTTCCAGCGAGAGCAGATCGGCCTTGGGCAGGAATGTCATGTCTTCGGACATGCAATAGAAGCAGCGCAGATCGCAGCGATCGGTAACCGATACCCGCAAATAGCTGATGGTCCGGCCGAACGGGTCGGTCATCGGACGCGACGCGAGGGAACTGGATCCGGTCATTCAGATGCGCCTTTTCGGTAGCAGCCGCGGAGAGGGCGCTACCCCCGCAATCTAGGCACGTTGCGGCAGCAGCACAATCCGCTGCCCGTTCAGGTGCAGCGCACGCGATCAGCGGGCCGGTGGTGGTGGCGGCGGCGGGAACGGCGATGCCGCGGGCGCCGCAGCCGGCTTCGGCTGCTTCGGCTTGGGCGGCGGCCTGCGAACCGGCTTGGGCGGCGGTCCCGCCGGTTTCAGTTCCGCGACCACCGGGTTGGGATCGATTGAGGTCGATGCCGGCGAATCGAAATCGCCGGGGATATTGATCACCTGCACCGGGACGGTGACCGGCAGGAACTTGTTCATGGTGTAGGTGACGGTGAAACCGGTATCGACCGCGGGAACCGCAACGGAGCAGGGCGTTTTGCAGCCCGGTCCCACCGACGTCTTGGCGTCCGCGCCTGACGGAATCGAATCGAGCTGGACCTGGACGGCGGGCGGCGTCGGCTTGAAAGCGTCCATGGAAAACGACGATGGCAGCGAAGAACACCCGGCCAGGCTGGCCCCGGCAACTGCGATGACGACGACGCGACGCATATCGGCCACTCTATTGCGGCTAACCGCCGCAATCCCCGTTGCCGACCATAGGAGCGTCAGGATAGCGGTGCAACCGTGCCGGGCAGAATCGTTAAGAAATGGTTAATTCTAGTATTGATATAATATAATCAATACCTTATGGCGTGCTCGCTGGTGCTGTCAGGCGCGCGACGGCATCCGGCAAATCGCGCATATGGTCGATCAGCAGGTCCGGCTTGAGATCCGCGATCGGCACTTCGGTGTAGCCGAATTCAACGCCGATCACGGGAATTCCCGCGCGGCGGGCGACGCCGATATCCGGACCGGCATCCCCCACCATGATCGCTCCGGCGATGAGCCCACCGGCGCGCGCCACCGTCTCGCGCAGGATGACGGGATCGGGCTTTGAAACCCCGAACGTATCGGCGCCGCAGATGGCGGCAAAGCGCGAACTCAGGCCGAGCTGGTCGAGCAGCAGCTTAGACAGCCCTTCCAGCTTGTTGGTGCAGACCGCGAAACGGAAACCATGGGCGGACAGCTCATCGAGCGCGCTCTCGAGGCCCTCGAACGGCCGCGAGGCGTCGGCGATATGGGCGGCGTAGTAATCGATGAAATTCCGAAACATCCGGTCGATGTCTTCGACGGACATGAAGCGGCCGTCCACCTCCAGGCCGCGTTCGATCAGTTTGCGGGCGCCCGCGCCGATCAGGTTGCGCGCGGCATGCAGCGGCACGGGCGGAACGCCCTCGCGGTCGAGCACATAGTTGAGCGCGTTGATCAGGTCGGGCGCGGTATCCACCAGCGTGCCGTCGAGATCGAATACAACAATGCGGGGAGTGGTCATGCGAAAATCGCTATCGGTCCGGGGGCCGTCGCGCAAGCCCCCGGGGGCCGGCATTGCGTCGCGGCGCTCGCCATGTGGCAAAGGCGGTCGCAGAGCCCTTATCGCCCTGTTCCTGCCGGCAAATCGACGCTAAAGATGCCCGCCGGAAAGCGGCGGCGGCTCCCTAGGGGATTGCGCGTGAATATGGACGAATTGAAACGGCAGGCGGCGGCGCGCGCGCTCGAGCATGTGCGGGACGGCATGAAACTCGGCCTCGGCACCGGTTCGACCGCCAGGCATTTTGTCGACCTGCTCGGTGAAAAGGTCCGCGCCGGATTGAACGTGGTGGGCGTGCCGACCTCGGAGGCGACCCGCATCCAGGCCGAGCAATGCGGCGTCCCCCTGACCACGCTGGACGATGTCGATCGGCTCGACCTCACCGTCGACGGCGCCGACGAGATCGATGCCGCGCTCAACCTGATCAAGGGCGGCGGCGGCGCGCTGCTGCGCGAAAAGATCGTGGCCACCGCTTCTGATCGCATGATCGTGATCGCCGACGACACCAAATGGGTCGATGTTCTCGGCCGCTTTCCGCTGCCTGTTGAGGTTATTCCGTTCGGCCTGGCCGCGACGCAGCGGGCGATGGCCGCGGTATTTGCCCAAACCGGCAATTCCGGGCACATGGTGCTGCGAAAGGGCAAGGACGGCCACGTTTTTGTCACCGATGGCGGCCACTGCATTGTCGATGCCCATCTGGGGCAAATCACCGATGCGCCGCTTCTGGCGGGGTTGTTGACCGCCATACCCGGTGTCGTCGAGCACGGGCTGTTCATCGGCCTTGCCAACCTTGCCGTTCTGGCGGGCGCCCAGGGAATTCGCGTAATTGAACGGCGCTGACGCCGCAATCTCAGGAGAGTTGGAATGAAACTTGTTTCGAAGATCTTGTCGGGCACCAGCCTGGCTTTGAGCCTCGCACTCGGACTGGCGGTATCAGGCGTTCCGGCCAACGCACAGCAGAAGCAGCCGGCGCCGGCTGCGGCGGCCGCGCCGCTCAAGCAGGGCTCGCCTGCCGCGCTCGCCGCCGCCAAGGAAATCCTGACGATGAAAAACGCCAGCGCGATGTACGCCAGCGCCGTTCCCAATCTCGTCGAGCAGACCAAGAACGTGCTGCTGCAGAACAACCTGAACTACCAGAAGGACCTCAACGAGGTCGCCGTGATCGTCGCCCAGAAGCTCGCCGGCCGCGAGAAGGAAATCGGCGACGGCATGGCCAACATCTACACCAATGAGTTTTCCGAGCAGGAATTGAAGGACCTCGTCACCTTCTACAAGTCGCCGCTCGGCCAGAAGCTGTTGGCGGCCGAGCCGCGCGCCATTCAGTTCAGCATGTCCTACATGAACGGCTGGGCGCAGAATTTCTCCGAAGTCGTGAACGGTGAATTCCGCACCGAGATGCGCAAGCGCGGCAAGCAGATCTGAGGAAGCGAATAGCGAGTGGCGGGTGGCAAGCGTGTCGTACGATCGGCTTACTATTCGCCATTCGCTATTCGCGTGAATTAGAGGGTGCCATGGCTGAGTTCGACGTCGATCTGTTCGTGATCGGAGGAGGGTCCGGCGGGGTGCGCGCCGCCCGGATCGCCGCCGGTCATGGCGCCAGGGTGATGATCGCCGAAGAATACCGCATGGGCGGCACCTGCGTGATTCGCGGCTGCGTGCCAAAAAAGCTGCTGGTCTACGCCTCGCACGTCCAGCATGAGATCGAGGACGCCACCGGTTTCGGCTGGACCATTCCTCAGGCGACCTTCGACTGGCCGACCCTGATCGCCAACAAGGACCGCGAGATCACCCGGCTGGAAGCGGCCTACACCACCAACGTCGAAAAGTCAGGCGCCCGCGTGGTCAAGACCCGCGCGGTGTTCGAGGGCCCGCATACGCTGCGGCTGGCGACCGGCGAGACCGTCACCGCCAGATACGTTCTGATCGCCACCGGCGGCGCGCCCAATCACGGCGCTGAAATTCCCGGCATCGAGCACGTGATCTCGTCCAACGAAGTGTTTCACCTCGCCCAATTGCCGAAGCGCATCGTGATCCAGGGCGGCGGCTACATCGCATTGGAATTCGCCTGCATCTTTGCCGGTTTTGGTTCCGACGTGACGCTGATCTATCGCGGCGACAACGTTCTGCGTGGCTTCGATGAGGATGTTCGCGCCCATGTTCGCGGCGAGATGGAGAAGAACGGCATCACCATTCTCACCGGCTGCACCGTCGCCAGGGTCGACAAGCATGGCGGCGAATTCACCACCCATCTGTCGAACGGATCCAGCATCGCCTCCGACCAGGTGATGTTCGCGATCGGCCGGCATCCCGCCGTTGCCAATCTCGGGCTGGAAACCACCGGCGTCGCCGTCAATCCCAAAAACGGCGGCATCGTCGTCGACGGTTTCTCCAGGACATCGGTGCCGAACATTTACGCCATCGGCGATGTCACCAATCGCATCAATCTCACGCCGGTCGCGATCCGCGAGGGCCACGCCTTCGCCGACACCGTGTTCGGCAAGCGCACCGTCGAGGTCGATCACAGCAACATTCCGACTGCGGTGTTTTCCCAGCCCGAAATCGGCACCGTCGGCCTCACCGAAACCGAGGCCCGCGCAAAGTTCGCCGTGGTCGACATATACAAGACCAACTTCCGGCCGATCAAGGCAACGATGTCCGGCAGCGACAGCCGCGTGCTGATGAAGCTGGTGGTCGACGGCACGACGGATTGCGTCGTCGGCTGCCACATCGTCGGTGACGCCGCCGCCGAAATGATCCAGCTGATCGGCATCGCCGTGAGGATGAAGGCGACCAAGGCCGACTTCGACGCGACGATGGCGGTGCATCCGACCGCCTCGGAAGAACTGGTGACGATGCGGACGGTGACGGCGCGGTATGTGAGAGAAGCGGCGGAGTAGGGCCCCCAAAGACCAGTTGCGCAAAAATATCCGCACCTAAGCCGCATCACCCTTCCTCCCGCCGCCGACGCCATACGGCTTGTTCAGAAAGTAATCGCGGTTGCCGAGTGCGGCTTCGGCATATTGGTCGATCGAGACGATGATCGCCTGGACATGCTGATGACACCAACCCTCCCGGGTCGCCCGGTGCCGGACCTCCGCCAGGGCCTTGATCCAGAGCGGGTTATCCGCGTTGTGGTCGTACCATTTGAGCGGGTCGGACATCGGCGCGGCCTCTCTTGATCAGGTCTTCCAGCTCCGCCCGCTTGCGCGCGAGCAGCAGCTGCGCGGTCGCGCTGTCGAGGCCGGACTGATTGAGCTGGCGGATCGCCGAGCCCAGCTCGACGAGCTGCCCGCGCAGGGTCTGGACCTTCCAGTGCAAAGGATCCTCGCGATCATCGCGCACGGCGGCCCAGCGCGCCTTTCAGGGGTTTTCGGCTGACGGCGCGGTAATCCAGCTTCAGCCGCTCATTCACATCCAGCAGCCGCTCCTCGCCGCCCAGCCGGTTGCGCTCGGCGATCAGGCCAAGCATGACCACGCGCATCGCCATCAACTGCATCGAGGCCTCGGAACAGTCCTCGTCCCGGTTGACCTGTTGGCGGATGGTAGCCTCGGCGCTCAGCATTTCAGAGCGCAAGAACCTGATTTTCCTGCGGATTTCGTTAAGCTTGTTGTTCATTGGTGGGCCTCGTGGGGTTGATCTCCATAGAGAACAAAATAAGAACAAACTTCAAGTTAAGATTTGCAGCAGGCGCAAAAATCTTTTGCTTTGGAGTTCCCGATGACCCGACTACCCGACCAGATCGACGCCCCGATGACACCCCGGCAGCTGGCGACCCTGCGCAGCCTCAGCGCCGAGGCCTACCAGCCAAAACTGTTCGCGAAGAACCTGACCGCGCAGGAGGCCGAGCGGCGGATTTTGGCGCTGAAGGCGGAAATCGAATTGGCGAATTCGTTCTGACTTCGCTTGGGCCAATAAGGCCATCTTTAATCAATCAAGAACGGTGGGCACGGCGCAAGCGCCTTTGCCTACGGCGCCCTTTGAAAATCGAAGCAGGTTTGCAGACGACAGCCAGAGCGAAGCTATTCCGCCGCCTGGATCCATTCCGCAGCCCCTCGCCACAGCGTGTCGCGATGCTCGGGGCGGAAGAAACCGAAATGGCCGATTTTGCCGACGCCGGCATCGGCGGGCGTGATGGTGAGAATTTCAGGCTCGATCGAGGAAAATCCCGAGCACAGCAGCCCGACCGCCGGCCGCGTTGCCCAGGGGTCGTCGGAAAGGCACAGCGCGCGCAGCGTGCCCTTGTAGTTCTCGAAATTCGACAAACCGGGAAGTTTCGAGTCGGTGAACAGATAGCGCTCGCTCATGACCCAGCCGACCCATTGCTCGAACACGCCCCTGGGCAGGTCTTGGCCAAGGCCGCTCCAGCCCGGCGCATAGCCGAGCATTTTTGTCAGCGGCAGGCCGACGAATTTCAGCATGGCGTAGACGCGATAGCGCTCCGGCGAGGCCATCAATTTCCAGTAGCCGGCCTGTGCCGCGATGAAGAGGGCGCGGGATATTTCGGTGTTGTTGGGCAGCAGTCCCAGCGCCTGGCCGCCGAAGGAGTGGCCGACATAATTCAGCGGCAGGGTCTTGTAGCGCTCGCGCATCCAGGTCACCGCCGCGGCGGCGTCCAGCGCCGCCCAGTCCGACATCGTGGCCTTGAATCCGGCGAGCGGTTTCAGCTGGTTGTAGCCGACCATGGCCTTCTGCCTGCTGTCGCCGGTGCCGCGGTAATCATAGGTCAGCACCGCGCAGCCGCGGCGCGCCAGATAGCCGGCGAACCCCTTGTAGATCCGGCGCGGGGTCGCGGTGGCCGAATTGATCAGGACGGCATGGCGCTTTGCCCCCCGCGGCAGGAACAGCGTCGCCCCCAGCTGATACCCGTCGGTAGCAGGGAAGGTGATGTCGTCGATGAAAACGTCGTCGAGCGCAGCCTCAGCCAACCCTTGATCCTCTTCCGCTTTCGCGAGTTCCGACACCAAATGCGAATTCGGCTTTTGCCGCAAGGGGTTGTCGCAACAGGCTGAATTCCAACTAGCGGTTCTTCAACAGCCTGTGTATAACCCGGCCCTTCGCTGCCTGCCATAAGTAGCGGTTTTTGTTCAGGAGTTAACGCCATGTCCGAGCGGTGGACACCCGATAGCTGGCGCGCCAGGCCGTCTTTGCAGATCCCCGAATACCCCGACGCCAGGGTATTGGCCGATGTCGAGGCGCAACTCGCGACGTTTCCGCCGCTGGTGTTTGCCGGCGAAGCCCGCAACCTGAAAAAGCAACTGGCGCGCGTCGCCAGGGGCGAGGCCTTCCTGCTGCAGGGCGGCGACTGCGCCGAGAGTTTTGCCGAACACGGCGCCAACAACATCCGCGATTTCTTCCGGGTGCTGCTGCAGATGGCAGTGGTCCTGACCTATGCCGGCGCGGTGCCGGTTGTGAAGGTCGGTCGCATCGCCGGACAGTTCGCCAAACCGCGCTCCTCGCCGATGGAGAAAATCGGCGACGTTTCGCTGCCGAGCTACCGCGGCGACATCGTCAATGACATCGCGTTCACGCCGGAAGCGCGCATCCCCGATCCGCAGCGCCAGCTGATGGCGTACCGGCAGTCGGCGGCGACGCTGAACCTGCTGCGCGCCTTCGCCACCGGCGGCTTTGCCAATCTCGGCAGCGTGCATCAATGGATGCTGGGATTCCTGAAGGATTCGCCGCAATCGCGCCGATACAAGGAACTGGCCGACCGCATCTCCGACGCCTTGAATTTCATGCGCGCCTGCGGGCTCGATCTGGAAAGCCATCCGGAGCTGCGCGCCACCGATTTCTACACCAGCCACGAGGCGCTGCTGCTGGGCTACGAACAGGCTTTTACCCGGGTCGATTCCATGACCGGCGACTGGTACGCCACTTCAGGCCACATGATCTGGATCGGCGACCGCACCCGGCAGCTCGATCACGGCCATGTCGAATATTTCCGCGGCATCAAGAATCCGATCGGCCTGAAATGCGGTCCGTCGCTGAAGCCGGATGAACTCTTGAAGCTGATCGACATCCTCAATCCTGAAAACGAGCCCGGTCGCCTGACGCTGATCAACCGGTTCGGGTCGGACAAGATCGCCGATCATTTGCCGCAACTGGTCCGCGCGGTGCAGCGCGAGGGCCGCGTCGTGGTGTGGTCGTGCGATCCGATGCACGGCAACACCATCGCTTCCAACTCCGGCTACAAGACCCGCCCGTTCGACCGCATCCTGTCGGAAGTGAAATCGTTCTTCACCATCCATGCAGCGGAGGGCACCCATGCCGGCGGTGTGCATCTGGAAATGACCGGGCAGGATGTCACCGAATGCGTCGGCGGCGCGCGCGCCATCAGCCATGAGGATCTCTCAGACCGCTATCACACGGTGTGCGATCCCCGGCTCAATGCCGAGCAGTCGATCGACATGGCGTTCCTGATCGCCGAATTGCTCAAGCAGGAGCGCGTCGGCAAGGCGCAGCCGATGCCGGCCGCAGCGGGGCTGTAGCATTGCTGCGGTTCTGGCGGGCCACCATCAACACGCGCAACGGCCTCGCCTTTGCCATCCGTTCCGAGGCGGCAATTCGCGAGGAACTGGTGGCGCTAGCGCTGGCATTGCCGCTGGCGTGGCTGATCGGCGTCACCACCATGCGCAGCGTCGAGATGGTCGCCGCCGTCGCGATGGTGCTGGTGGTGGAATTGCTCAACACCGCAATCGAAAAACTCGCGGACCGGCTCACCACCGAGCACGATCCGCAGATCGGCCGGGTCAAGGACATGGGCTCCGCGGCGGTCGGCGTCGCGCTGGTCATGGCCGGGCTGTTCTGGCTGTTCGCCATCGCTGAGCGCATAGGCCTGATCTAAGCAAGCAATTGCAGTTTGCGCTTGTGCAGGGCACCATCGCGGAATGACCGAACCTCAGTTCAAGATCACCCTGGCGCAGCTCAATCCGACCGTCGGCGACGTCGCCGGCAACGCCGCCAAGGCTCGCGCCGCGCGCGCGCAGGCCAAGGCCGACGGCGGCGATCTGCTGGTGCTGCCGGAATTGTTCATCACCGGCTATCCGCCGGAAGATCTGGTGCTGAAGCCGGCGTTCCAGGCGGCCTGCCGCGCCGCGGTCGAGGAGCTGGCGCGCGAGACCGCCGACGGCGGTCCGGCCGTGCTGATCGGCACGCCCTGGGTCGAGGACGGCAAGCTCTATAATGCCTGCGCCCTGCTGGATGGCGGCCGCATCGCGGCTCTCAGGTTCAAGGCCAATCTGCCGAATTACGGCGTGTTCGACGAAAAGCGCCTGTTCGCGCGCGGGCCTGCGGCGGGCCCGGTGACGATCCGCGGCATCCGGGTCGGCGTTCCCATTTGCGAGGACATCTGGCTGGAGGAGTCCGAGGACTACGAGAACGTCGTCGAATGCCTCGCCGAGACCGGCGCGGAAATCCTGGTGGTGCCGAACGGCTCGCCCTATGCCCGCGACAAGAACGATTTGCGGCTGTCGATCGCGGTCGCCCGCGTCACCGAAAGCGGGCTGCCGCTGGTCTATCTCAACCAGATCGGCGGCCAGGACGAACTGGTGTTCGACGGCGCCTCGTTCGCGCTGAATGCCGACCTCTCGGTCGCGGCGCAATTGCCGGCGTTCGAGGAAAACATCACGACCTTGCTTTGGCGCAAGACCGACGCCGGCTGGCGCTGCTCGGGGCCGGTGGCGCCTGTTGTCGATGGCGACAAGGGCGACTATGCGGCCTGCGTGCTCGGCCTGCGCGATTATGTCGGCAAGAACGGATTTCCCGGCGTGCTGCTTGGCGTCTCCGGCGGCATCGATTCGGCGCTGTGCGCGGCGATTGCGGTCGATGCGCTGGGTGCGGAGCGCGTGCGCGGCATTATGCTGCCGTTTCGTTTTACCGCACAGGTCTCGCTCGAAGACGCGGCCAAGCTCGCGGAGGCGCTCGGCTTCCGCTACGAGGTACTGCCGATCGCGGATGCGGTGAACGGTTTTGAAAAAATCCTGTCCGGCACCTTTGCCGGCTTGCTGCGAGACATCACCGAAGAAAATTTACAGGCGCGCACGCGCGGCACGTTATTGATGGCGATTTCCAACAAGACTGGCGCGATGGTGGTCACCACCGGCAACAAGTCGGAAATGTCGGTCGGCTACGCCACGCTCTACGGCGACATGAACGGCGGCTTCAACCCGATCAAGGACATCTACAAGACCGAGGTGTTCCGGCTCTCGTCCCTGCGCAATGCGTGGAAGCCCGACGGCGCGCTCGGCCCGTCCGGCGAAGTGATCCCGGTCAACATCATCACGCGGCCGCCGACCGCGGAGCTGCGCGACAACCAAACCGACCAGGATTCGCTGCCGCCCTACGACATGCTCGACGGCATCCTGGAACGGCTGGTCGAGCGCGAGCAGCCGCTCGTCGACATCATCGCCGCAGGTTTCGATCCCGCCGTGGTGACGCGGATCGACCGCTTGCTCAATATCGCCGAATACAAGCGGCGCCAGGCGGCCCCGGGCGTCAAAGTTACGCAGAAAAATTTTGGCCGCGATCGCCGCTATCCCATCACCAATAAATTCCGCGACACCGGCCAGTCGCTGCCGGCCCCCGACGAGACGCTGGTCTCACGCGCCGCCCGCGGATCGGCCGAAGCGTTCGAGGGGTAGCCTTTAGCGCGCCGGTGGATTGGTCGGGATAAAGGTCGGTCCGACCGAACGGATCGGCTTGTCCTTGGCAGCACCGGTTGAATCGGTTGGCGCCGCCGGTGGTTCGGGGGCCGCAGGCGCGGTGGCCGTGGTCGCTGCAGGCGCCGCACCCTTCTTGACCGGGGCCGCCTTCGGTGCCGGCGGCCTCGCCATCTTCTTCGCGCTCTCTTCGGTGACGATGATGTCGCCCTGCTGGTCGGCGGCGGCCTTTTCGTCGATGGTCTTCAGCGCGTCGGACCAGGTCTGTCCGACCCCCTTGCAGGCGCAGGACGGGTTGAACTCGGTACGAAACTTGAACGCATTGGGCAGGGCGGAATAGGGCTGGCCGCTGATCGAGACCGCCTGGTTCATGTCCTCGCCGGGATTGCGGTAGGTGAACAAGGTGGCTTCCGCCGCCGGGCAAAGCGCCTTGCAGCTCCGTTCATCGTCCGGAAACCGGGCCGGGACGGTGGCGAAGGATACCGGGAAATAGGCGCCGTCGCAGGTGCGGACACAGACCGTCCGGAAGGTGCCGGATTGCCCGCCGTAATCGGCGCCGGGGGCGTTGCTGTTGTTGCCGAACAGATTTTCCAGGAAGGTGCCGGGTCCGCCGCCGCGCGGGGCATTGGCGTATTGCGGCCCGCAATTGTTCTGGGCCAGCGCCGCCAGCACCGAGCGGCGCTGATTTTCGCGCTCGGCGCCGCCGAAGCCGCCGCCGCGCAGCCGTTCCAGGCTGCTCATGATCTGATCCAGATTGCCGCGCATCTGCTGGATCTGGTTGTTGACGGGGCCGCACTGCGCCGACTGGCCCGAGAACAGCGAGAAGAAACCGGAACTGTCGCAGCCCATCCGCTTGGCCTGCGAGGTGACGCGATCGAGTTCGCCCTGCTGCTTCGACGCGGCATCCTGGTAGCGGCGGAGTTGCTCTTCCTTGGCCGGATCCCCGCTGCCGCCACGGTCGATGGTCGCCAGTTGCGCCTCCAGCCGCGGGCACACCGGATTGACCGCCACGCCACCCTGTGAGGGCGGCCCCTGATTCATCTGGGCGGAGGCGCCAGTGGTCATCATCACCGCGCCGAGCAGCGCGGCGCAGGCCAGGATCCTGCGGGGGAAAGGGGTGATCGACGTTTCAGCCATATCCAGCCATTATAGCAGGCCAAGAAGCGCGGCCGATGCGGCTCCACATACCTGCTTCTCGGGGCAGCGTCACGTCGTTTCCGGGGCGCCGGTGTGGCGGAACCGGCCGCGGGCCCGGGCCCGGCAGAACAGCTTTCAGCGCTGGCAGGTGATGGCGACGTATTCGTTACAGCCGGCATGGTTGCAGTTGCCGGCGGCCTTGGGAACCGAGCCGGTGATTTCATCGGGGTCGACCCGCCGGTATGATACCGCTTGGGCGAAATCCCGCGACTGGCAATAGGAGCGGGCGGCATGGGCGCCGCATTTTTCGCCCCTGGCGAGGCACTGGTCGACGCCGTAGCCGTCGGCCTGGTTGGCGATAATGAACACCCGGCTGTCGGCCAGCGCGGCGGTCGCGGCGAGCAGGGACATACAGGTCCAAAGGGCTGTCGGAAATCGCATGCTGCACCAATGAAATGAGAGGGCCGCCCCATTCGTTAAACCCAAAAGGTTAAGAATGATTAACCATGGCGCCCGGGCGGGCTTTGGCGGTCGAATCGGACTTTGGCAAGCCCTTGACGCCGTCCCCTGGGCTGCTCCATGGTAACTTCCATGAACGGCCACCTCGCCATCTGCAGCATTTGCCGCGAGATTATGAGCTAGCGATTCGCTGGCTGAGGCCGTCTTTTCTCACACGAGATCACTGGACGCCCGGCCGCAACGGACGGGACATCCATGCCATTGCGCCTCTACGATACCTTGACCAAGGCGAAGCGGCCGTTCACGCCGCTCGATCCCGCCAACGTGCGCATGTATGTCTGCGGACCGACGGTCTATGACTTCGCCCATATCGGCAATGCGCGCCCGGTCATCGTGTTCGACGTGCTGTTCCGGCTGCTGCGGCATCTCTA
>NZ_JAUYAN010000133.1 GCF_030693485.1 Bradyrhizobium sp.
CGGAAGCCGGTGCGAAGGTCGACCTCAAGCCCGCCGATCCGGCCGATCTGCTGCACCCGCGCGAGCTCGGCCTCGCGCTCCCGCAAGGCCTCTGCGGCGACAACATCCCCGGTGACGTCCTGGCAGACGACCAGCACGCCGCCAATGCCGTCATCCTCGTCGATCGGGCTGTAGCTGTAGGTCCAGTAGACCTGCTCGAGCTTGCCGTGCCGGGTGACGGGCACCAGCTGCTTTTCATGCCAGGTGGCGCCGCCGCCGCTCATGACCTGTTCGATCTGCGGACCGATAATGGGCCAGATTTCAGCCCAGCAATCCCGGCCGCGCTGGCCGAGCGCGCTCGGGTGGCGCTCGGGGCCCATGGTCTGGCGGTAGGCGTCGTTGTAGAACTGGATCAGTTCGGCACCCCACCAGATGAACATCGGGTGGTTGGTGTTGAGCGCAATCCGCACCGCGGTGCGCAAGCTTTGCGGCCATGTCCCGGGCTCGCCGAGCGGGCTGGCCGACCAGTCATGGGCGCGCGTCAAATCGCCCATTTCCCCGCCGCCGGAGAGGAAATCCGCAGAACCCGGTTTACTGACCTTCAACATTCAACACGATCGGTGGCTGGTGCAGCCCAAAGCGAGCAGCCCGGAACTTAGCCGCCGGTCCACCCCCCGCAAACGAACAAGGCGGCATTTGGTTCCGAAATAAACTCGGGATCAATGGAGAGGATGGACCCGAGGCTATTTCATCAGGCCGGCAGCCGTGAGCGCGCGGGTGATGACGGCGCTGACATCGATGCCGGCGCGCTTCGGAGGCGCCGCCGAAGCGGGCTCCGGACGGCGACCGAGCGTCGTCATCGGCCAGAGTGCCCTGGTCAGATCCGTGGTGCCCTCCGCGGCCGGAATTGTCTTCACGGCGGCCTTGGCCGTCTCCTTCGCAGCTGCCTTCGGCACCTCCTTGGCCGGCTGACGGATCCATTCGGTGAGGCCGAAGAAATTCGCGATGTGATAGGACGACGAGATTCCCGCTTCGATCAGGAACGCGCCCTGCGCGCCATATCGCTCGTCATTGTCGCCGATCCCGAGCGGCGTGCCGTGGGCCATATTGGTGATGGTGTAGGATTCGACGGTTGTTTCGCCATCGGCATTCCACCAGATCTGGCGGGGATAGCCATCGACTTCAGCCTCGGACATCGGCGCGGACGGCAGTTGGTGCACGTCGAGCCATTGCTTGACGATCTCGTCCGCATTGGCGGGGTTGACGGTACGATCGGCGCTGCCGTGCCAGACCGACAGTTTTGGCCAGGGGCCTTGGTGGTTTGAGGCATTGCGCACCAGATCGCCCAGTTCCCCGGCCGGGCGCGACGGCGACTGGTACATCCCGCTGAGCGCTTCCCGCATGTTGGTCGCGACGCCGAACGGCAGTCCGGCGATGATGGCGCCGCCGGCGAATAGTTCGGGATAGGTTGCCAGCATCACCGAGGTCATGGCGCCGCCGGCGGACAGCCCGGTCACGAACACGCGCCGCCCGTCGATGCCGACATCGAGTTCCATCCGCGCAATCATCTTCCGGATCGAGCAGGCCTCGCCGCTGTCGCGCGCGGTATCCTCCGGATTGAACCAGTTGAAGCAGCCATTGCCGTTGTTCGACGACTGCTGCTGCGGCATCAGCAGCGCGAAGCCGTAATGTTTCGCCAGCGTCGACCAGCCGGCGCCGAGGTCGTAGCCGGCCGCGGTCTGTCCGCAGCCGTGCAGCACGACGACCAAAGCCGGCACCGCCTGGCGGTGATCGGGCACGAACGAGAACATCCGAAGGGCGCCCGGATTGGACCCAAAATCCACTGTTTCCAGCAAGGGACTGTCCGCGGGTGGCCGCAAGTTCCGCCCGATATCCCCCAAGCCATTGAAACCGTTCAGCTTAGGCAGACGTCGCAGGAATTCGATATTATTGGCGAGGGACACCGGCAGCTCCTTCATGAGAGGCTTATCAACCTCATAAGGACCAGATAGTTGCTGCACTGCAAAATAAAAAGCCCGTGTGCTGTCAAGCGCCGCTATGGACAGGATTTTGCTTAACGGGGCCCCGCATCGGCGGCTGGAATGTGGCGGGCGGCGGGTCGACGATTAGATCATGTTCAAAGAGTTTGTATGCATCGGACCTACGCGCTTGCCGGCTCCAGCGATCCCGTGAGCGAGGCGCGCTGCGACAGTTCGATCCAGTTGCCGTCGGGATCGCGCACCATCGAGATCCGCGCCGTGGTCCCCAGCGTCACCGGGGCTCGCGCCTCGCGGCCGCCATGGGCCAGCACATGAGCGTGCTCGCGGTCGACCTCGAACACCTGGAACGTGATGTAGCGCCATCCCTTGCCCTCGAACGCCGCATCATGCGGCGCGCCGGGTTCGGGCTCCACGATCAGCACGGTATCGCCGGCGAGATAGGTCATCGCCTCGCCGGGGCCTCTGGCATTGCCCTGCGGCAGTCCGAGCGCATCCATATAGAAACGTCGATGCGCCTCGACGTCGCGGACGCCGAGCCGGATTCCGATGCGCTCGATCCCGAACATGCCCCTCGGCACCAGCGAGACGCGGTTGCCGTCGGGGTCGACCAGCGGCAGAGGCGCCGCGATGCCGTCGCGCGCGATCAGCAGTTCGCGGTAGCCCGCGGGCGGGGCGTCGGGGAGCGGATCGTAGACCTGGTTGATCTTCAGGATCGAGCCACAGAGATCGTGGCGGTGCTGCTTGTAGCCGCGGCGGATCGGCTGGGTGTAGTCGAACGGCAGGCCGATCTGGTTCTGCCAGAACGTCAGCGCGGGCGGCGCATTATTGGTCGCAAAACCGATATCGATGCGGGGTTTTGCCAGTTTCATGGGCGAAGGCGGTTCATGGCTGTGCGTCGCGAGAGGAAAGCGGACGCTACGTCACCCCGCCCTGCACGACAACTATGCGTCGGCAGCCACTTTACGCGATTGCCTTGACCTTTGCCGCCCCGTAGTTTGGCGCCAGGCATCCAAGAACAATGCAATCCGGAGAGAAACCCATGGCGCGCCTCAAATTCGGAGCCTTCCTCGCCCCGCATCACCCGATCGGCGAGCATCCGATGCTGCAATTCCGCAGGGATCTCGATCTGGTCGAGCAGCTCGACGCGCTCGGCTATGACGAGTTCTGGTGCGGCGAGCATCATTCCTCGGGCTGGGAAACCATCGCCTCGCCGGAAATGTTCCTGGCCGCGGCCGGCGAGCGTACCAAGCGCATCAAGCTCGGCACCGGGGTGGTTTCGCTGCCCTATCACCATCCCTACAACGTCGCGCAGCGCATGGTGCAACTCGACCACATGACCGGCGGCCGCGCCATCTTCGGTTCCGGCCCGGGCGCGCTCGCTTCCGATGCGCACACGCTCGGGATCGATCCGATGACGCAGCGCGACCGCCAGGACGAAGCGATCGCGATCATTCGCCGGCTGTTCAACGGTGAGCGCGTCACCGCCAAGAGCGACTGGTTCACCATGAACGACGCCGCGCTGCAGATCCTGCCGTTGCAGGAAGAAATGCCGTTCGTGGTGGCCTCGCAGATCTCGCCGTCCGGCATGACGCTGGCCGGCAAATACGGCATCGGCATCATTTCGCTGGGTTCGATGTCGACGCAGGGGTTGATGGCGCTGCCGACGCAATGGGGCTTTGCCGAGGACGCCGCCAAGAAAGCCGGCACCACCGTGAGCCGCGCCAACTGGCGGGTGCTGCTGTCCTGGCATATCGCCGAGACCCGCGAGCAGGCACAGCGCGAGGCGGGACCGGGCCTGATGCACTGGCACAACGAGTATAATGTACGCACCCTGCAACGACCGGGCCTGCAGCCGTTCACCTCTCCCGAGGACGCCGTGGAGAAGACCGCCGGCGGCGAGGCCGCAGCCTCCACCATCGGCACCCCCGACGATCTGGTCAAGACCATCAAGAGCCTGATGGAAGTCTCCGGCGGCGTCGGCACCATCGTCGGCTTCGTGCACGACTGGGCCAATCCCGAAAATACCCGCCGCAGCTGGGACATGGTGGCGCGCTATGTGGTGCCGGAGATCAACGGCCATATCGCAAAACTGCGCGAG
>NZ_JAUYAN010000138.1 GCF_030693485.1 Bradyrhizobium sp.
GTCGCGCACCTCGATTTCGGGCGCGATCCATTTCGCGATGGGCCTGTTCGACGAGGATCCGCACCGGGGAATCAGGCGGGTGATCGATATTTCCGGCGATGGTCCCAACAACAACGGCTCGCCGGTCACGCTCGCGCGCGATGCCGCGGTCGAGAAGGGGGTCACCATCAACGGCCTGCCGATCATGGTGAAGGAGCTGTCTTATTCAACGATGGACATCGGCAATCTCGATTTCTACTACGAGGACTGCGTGATCGGCGGGCCGGGCTCGTTCGTGATCGCGATCAAGGACCGCGACAAGTTCAAGGAGGCGATCCGCACCAAGCTGGTGCTCGAGATCGCCGGCCTCACGCCGGAGCGCCTGATCGTCCCGGTGTCGGCCAGCGAGCCGCGGGTGAACTGTTTGGTCGGCGAGAGGATCTGGCAGGAGAGGTGGGGAAGGTGAGGGGAGCTTCTCAGCTAAGCGAGGCTGCTTTCTTCCCTTCTCCCCTTGTGGGAGAAGGTGGCGCGGACAAAGTCCGCGCCGGATGAGGGGTCTCTATCCGCGGAGGCAGACCCCTCACCCGTCTCGAATGCGCTCGGCGCATTCGATCCAGCCTCTCCCACGAGGGGAGAGGGGAAGAAGCGTGTCCGCGAGATCGAAAATCGCTACTTCCTGAACCGCGCCACCAGTTCGACATGCGGCGTATGCCGGAACTGGTCGACCGGCGTCACGCTCTCGATTTGGTAACCGCCGTCGTTCAATATCCGCGCGTCGCGCGCGAAGGTCGTGACGTTGCAGGACACGGCGACCACCACGGGGATCTTGCTGGCGGCGAGTTGTTTGGCTTGCGCCTCGGCGCCCTGCCGCGGCGGATCGAATACGACGGTGTCGTAGTCGCGCAGTTCCTGCGGCACCAGCGGACGCCGGAACAGGTCGCGCGCCTCGGCCTTGACCGGCTTCAATCCGGACGTCGAGGTCGCCGCCCTCTGCAGCGCGGCCACTGCGCCGGCATCGCTGTCGAACGCCGTGACCCGCGACTTCGCCGCCAGTCTCAGGGCAAAAGGTCCGACCCCGCAGAACAGGTCGGCGATGTGCTTCGAGCGCTTGCAATGTTGCGACACCAGTTCGGCCAGCGCTTCCTCGCCGGCGACGGTGGCCTGCAGGAACGAACCCGGCGGCAGAGTCACCTGTGCCGCGCCCATCATGATGGTCGGCGGGGTCCGCATCAGTACAAGCTCGCCGTGCCGCGTCAGCCGCGCCAGCCGGTGTCGTTCGGCAAGAAGCGACAGCGTGGCGATCAGCGCCGACGGCAGCGGGCCGGAGCCGCGCACGTCGACATCGAGGCCGACATCGGTGGTCGTGATCTGGATGTCGAGCGGTTTGCCGATCACGATCAACGGTTCGGCCAGCGCCCAGGCCGCATCGAGCGCGCCGCCCAGGCCGGGGTCGAGGATCGGACAGCGGTCGACCGGAATGATGTCGTGCAAGCCTGCCGCACTGAAGCCGACCTTGAGCACCTCGTGGGTGCCCATCCGGGCGTGCAGCGTGATCCGGCGGCGGCCGATTCCATGGGCATCGACCAGCGGGTCCACCTCGCAATCGATGCCAAACCGCGCCAGCGTTTCGACCACGATGCCGCGCTTCCAGGCGCGGTAATGTTCGCTTTCCCAATGCTGGATCGCGCACCCCCCGCAGACGCCGAAATGCGGACAGAACGGCGCGATCCGATGCGGGCTCGCGATGTCCACCTGTAGCAGGCGCCGCCGGTCGGGGTGACCCGGCACCGGGACCACCTCGATGGTCTCGCCCGACAGCGCATACGGCACATAGACCGCCTGTCCGCCTGAGACGGCGACGCCGTCGCCGTGATGGCCGACGTGATCGATGGTGAGGCGTTCAACCACGGCGCGCGCCGAGGAAGAACTCGATGTTGCCGTCACCGCCCGCGATCGACGACGGAAACACCTGGATGTCGGTGCACCCCAGCGAGGCGGCAAACGCCGTGATGTCGTCGCAGACCTCCTGGTGCACCATGGCGTTGCGGATGATGCCGCGCTTGGAATGCTTTCGCGCCGCCTCGAATTGCGGCTTTATCAGCGCCAGCAGATGCATCGGCGACGCGGCCAGCGACAGCGCCACCGGCAGCACTGATTTCAGCGAGATGAAGCTGACGTCGATCACCACGACATCCGGGCGCGCGGGCAGGCGCCTGCCTTCGAAGCTGCGGATATCGGTCTCTTCCATCGATACGATTTTGGGATGGCCGCGCAGCGACGGATGCAATTGCTCGCGGCCGACATCGATCGCAAACACCAGGCTGGCGCCGTTCGCCAGCAACACTTCGGTAAAGCCGCCGGTCGATGCGCCGACGTCGAGGCAGACATGATCCTCGATTTCGACAGGATAGAGTTCAAGCGCGCCGGCCAGCTTGACGCCGCCGCGCGAGACGAAGGGGTGCGCGGGTTGCGCCTGGATCACCGCGTCGGCCGCAATGCCTTCGGAAGCTTTCTGGACCTGCTTGTCGTTGGCGGTGACGAGGCCCGCCTCGATCGCCGCCTGCGCCCGGGCACGGCTTTCGAACAGGCCGCGCTCGACCAGCAGCATGTCCGCGCGCTTGCGGGGTGCGGGTGTGCTTCGCCTGGCCAAGGTCAACTCGATGCCCGCGTGGACGCTGCGCCGAGTTGCTCGGCAGCCAGGCGAACGCTGGTCTCGAAGGCGGTCAGGTCATGCCAGGGATCGGCGGGCGCATGCCGTGGCGTCACCAGCGCGCAGCCGTGCAGGTCGAGCGCATGTATCATCATCAGATTGTCGCTCAATCCAAAATCCTCGACGGTCAGGCCGTCAGCATCGACCAGGCGGCCATCCTGCCGTTCTACTGTGGTGAATTTGCGCACGCGGTCGGCGTAGAGCGTGGGATCATTGCAATAGCCGAGGCAGAGTTTTCCGCGTCCCGCCATATAGCCGAGCTCGTAGACCGTGCCGGCATCGGCGCCCGGTCCGCGAAACGGCGTGAGATTGGCGATGATGGCGTCGGCCTCGATCATCATGGCCTCGTTACCCCCAAAGATGTCGAGCGAGGCATCGCGGGCCGAAAGATCAATGACGTTGTCGAGCGGATAGAGCCCGGTCAGCCCATGCCGCGCGCAGATTTCGGCCTTGCGCCGGCCGATCGCGACGGCGTCTGGCAGGAACACATCGGGGCCTGCCAGATAGATTTTCATGAGAGACAGTATCTCCGACCTCATCCTGAGGAGCGCGCCCTTGCGCACGTCTCGATGGATGGCCGCGAGTCCATACCTTGCATCCATCCTTCGAGACGCTTGCTGCGAGCTCCTCAGGAGGAGGTCAGTATTTCCGATCGCCTGAACGAATTTCAGGCCAGCTTGACCGTTTCAGCCTTGAAATCCTTGCCGAGCGCCTCGAACACCTTGGCGACGATGCCCTTGGCGTCGAGGCCGGCGCGGGCGTACATCGCATTCGGCGAATCGTGGTCCATGAACTCGTCGGGCAGCACCATGGCGCGCATCCGCAGCCCGCCATCGAGCATGCCGTGGTCCGCCAGCGTCTGCATCACATGGGAACCGAAGCCGCCGATCGAACCTTCCTCGACGGTGAGCAGCACTTCGTGCTCGCGCGCCAGTTTCAGGATCATGTCGAGGTCGAGCGGCTTCATGAAGCGCGCGTCGGCAATCGTGGTGGAGAGGCCCAGCGCCGCGAGTTCGTCGGCGGCCTTTTCGCATTCGGCCAGACGGGTGCCGAACGACAGCAACGCGATCTTGCTGCCCTCGCGAACGATGCGGCCCTTGCCGATCTCAAGGGCAATGCCGACTTCCGGCATCTCGACGCCGCGGCCTTCGCCGCGCGGATAGCGCACCGCGCTCGGACGATCGTTGATCGCGACTTGCGTGGCCACCATGTGCACCAGTTCGGCCTCGTCGGAGGCGGCCATGATGACGAAATTGGGCAGGCAGCCGAGATAGGCGTTGTCGAAGGAACCGGCATGGGTGGCGCCGTCGGCGCCGACCAGGCCGGCACGATCGATGGCGAAGCGGACCGGCAAGCTCTGGATCGCCACGTCGTGGACGATCTGGTCATAGCCGCGCTGCAGGAAGGTCGAATAGATCGCGCAGAACGGCTTGTAGCCCTCGGTGGCGAGGCCTGCCGCGAACGTCACGGCATGCTGCTCGGCAATGCCGACGTCGAAGGTGCGTTCGGGGAAGGCCTTGTTGAAGATGTCGATGCCGGTGCCCGACGGCATCGCCGCGGTGATGCCGACGATCTTGTCGTCCTTTTGCGCTTCCTTGACGAGGCTCTGTCCGAATACGTTCTGATAGGCGGGCGCATTCGGCTTGGCTTTCGCCTGGGCGCCGGTGGCGACGTCGAACTTGACCACGGCGTGATATTTGTCGGCGGAGGCTTCCGCCGGGCCGTAGCCCTTCCCCTTCTGGGTCACGACATGGACCAGGATCGGGCCGGTCTCCATATCGCGGACGTTCTTCAGCACGGGCAGCAAATGATCGAGATTGTGGCCGTCGATCGGGCCGACATAATAAAAGCCGAGCTCTTCGAACAGCGTACCGCCGTCCATCATGAAGCCGCGGGAATATTCCTCGACACGGCTGGCGCGGTTGGAGATGATTTTCGGCAGGTGGGTGCCGAGCTGCTTGGCGGCCTCGCGCAGCGTGCGGTAGGTCTTGCCCGAATACAGCCGCGACAGATAGGCCGACATCGCGCCGACCGGCGGGGCGATCGACATGTCGTTGTCGTTGAGAATGACGATCAGCCGGGAATTCATCGCGCCGGCATTGTTCATGGCCTCATAGGCCATGCCCGCGGACATCGCGCCGTCGCCGATCACGGCGATGACGTTGTTCTTGCCGCCGGCGAGGTCGCGCGCCACGGCCATGCCGAGGCCCGCCGAAATCGAAGTCGAGGAGTGGGCGGCGCCGAACGGATCGTAGTCGCTTTCGGTGCGCTTGGTGAAGCCGGACAGTCCGCCGCCGGTGCGCAGCGTGCGGATACGGTCGCGGCGCCCGGTCAGGATCTTGTGCGGATAGGCCTGATGGCCGACGTCCCAGATCAGACGGTCGCGCGGGGTATCGAAGATGTAATGGATCGCCGTGGTCAGTTCGACGACGCCGAGGCCGGCGCCGAAATGTCCGCCGGTGACCGAGACGGCATCGATGGTTTCCTGGCGTAGCTCGTCGGCCACCTGCCGCACTTGCTCCACCTTGAGCCGGCGCAGATCGTCCGGGGTGCGGATCGTGTCGAGAAGCGGCGTTTTACTGAATGTGGTCACAGCGATATTCCAATTTTGCCGGCCG
Organism: Bradyrhizobium sp.; assembly: GCF_030693485.1. GTDB lineage: Bacteria > Pseudomonadota > Alphaproteobacteria > Rhizobiales > Xanthobacteraceae > Bradyrhizobium. Next base: position 5,308 of record NZ_JAUYAN010000138.1, read on the forward strand.
GGACTAACCGCCCGACGTGAGATGGGTTGCGCACCATCGGCGCAGCGAAAACCAGGGCGCCGGATGCTGCCTGAGCAGGCCGAAGCCTGAGGAGAGAGCCTAGTCGCGCTCCGGATCGGTCAATGTGATATGCATCACTTTTGGCGGCTTCGCCCTTCCCGGTCAATTTTATCAGCTATTTGAAGCGCTTAACCTTGCCAAAAATTTGGGGCAGGCTGCCTTCAATAGCCCATAGAACCCCAAGCTTTACACTAAAGCGGCGGCCAAAGCCAACCCGGCGGGGCGCTGCCACGCACCACGGTTAAGGGCGGCGGGAACACGCTTTCAGCCCCGGCGCTGCGCTACAGGTTCCATCTCGCTTGGTTCGGCGGCATCCGCCACGCCGGCATCGGCCGATTCGAGCCTTTTCCAGGCCCAATCGCGGGCATTGGCGTCACCGGCCGCGATCGCCAGCGCTTCCTCGGGACGCGCCATGCGCGCGCGCAGCGGGATCGGTCCGCAGACGATCATGAAGAAGTCATAGGCATGCGGCCGTTCATTGGCCATCACGAACTGGAAATGGACCCGGAAAAACTGCCAGCGGAACAGGTTGTAGTGTTCCGGCTTGATGATTTCGCGGAACCGGACCGGCACGATGGTGGGGTTGCGCCTGCTGGCTCCGACCTCGATGCCGTGGCCGGCAATCGGATCGAACGGATAGAAATTCATCACGTCCTTGCGCGACTGACAGTCGATCCAGTCGATCGAAGGCTCGATCGCCAGCAAACGAAGGTCATCGCGGAAATCCTGCGACGCCGCGTGAAAACCGACGATCGGAAAATTGCCGCCGATGGTCAGGAGCACGATGCGCGGGCCATGCCGTCCGAGGTCGGGGTCGAGCCTGAGCGCGCGCGCCAGGATTTCGGTCCCCAGGAACGATCCCGAACTATGGCCGACGACGACGATTTCCTGGGCGTCGCTGGAGCGCGCTGTCTTGATGAGGTATTGCGCGAAGCGGTCGATCCGCGCGTCCCACTCCGGCCGCTGACGGTGCGAAAATTCCCAGGTCCAGATCGTGTCGGACAACAGATAGAGCAGATAGGTGGAGTTTTCGGTGTATTTCAGCATCGAGCCGAGGATGGCGACGAACAGCGCCGCCGCGGCGGCGATGCCGAACAGGTCGGGAACGCCGAGGGCCTGCAACCCCCAGGCGAAGCCGTAGGCAATGCCGGCCGAGCCCAGCGCCTGCAGAAACAGCAGGAAATGCGGGTAGGTGATGAAGGTCGCGAACCGCCAATGCGCCCGCCAGAACCGCGCAATCGTGCCGCGGAAAACCAGCCGCCAGTAGATCCACATGGCGTGAAAGACCGTGCTCCAGATCGGCGCGGCAAGGTCGCGCTGGATCAGATCCTCGAACCGCAGGAAATCGTAACTGGTGCGGGTCTGCCAGTCGCCGGCCTTGGTCTCGATCGACCACGACGCGGTTTCGCCGTCAGGCGAGGTCTGCGGACGGTTGATGGTCGCGTTGAGCTGATACAGCCGGCCGAACTTGCGCAGTTCGGTCCTGAACATGCGGTAATACTGCGCGAGCCCGCGCGGATCGTATCCCTGCACATAGATGATATGGCGGTGCTGAACGCGCACTTAACGATGATCCCCGGACTGATGGCCGGACTATAACAGGCCGCTCAACGCGCCAAGAACTAATTCGGTACTAATTCAGCGCTCTCCGGGGTCGCTTGCCGGCCAATTCGTCTAATGTTCTCACCTGTTGCCCGGGAGCGGCTGCCAACAGCGCGGTCAATCTGGCCGGGCAGCCGTCCGTCACTGCACGTCGAGCGGCTCGGTACCGGTAACCTGGCCGCTGGAGTCGGTGGTGATCTTGTCGACCCGCGCCTCGGCCTGCCGCAGCAGCTCCTCGCAGCGCCGTTTCAGGGCCTCGCCCCGCTCGTAGATGGCCACCGATTCCTCCAGCGGCACCTTGCCGTCCTCAAGCCGCTTGACGATCGATTCAAGCTCCTCGATCGCGCGTTCGAAGCTCAGCTTCTTGACGTCCGTTTGGGTATTTTCGGCCATATTGCTTTCCCGGATGCGCCGCTGCACGAGGCGCAGACTCAAATAGTTCTATGCGGACGTATTGTGGCGGGAATTCACGCGCCCATCAATGCGGTGACATGGGACGCCACCGACTCTTTCAGGCCCTGCAGGTCGTAGCCGCCCTCCAGCACCGAGACGATTCGGCCGCCGGCGCTGGAATCGGCAACGTCCATCAGCTTGCGCGTGACCCAGCCGAAATCCTCCGCCTGCAGATTGAGCGACGCCAGCGGATCGCGGAAATGCGCGTCGAAGCCGGCCGAGACGATGATCAGCTCGGGCGAAAATTTGCGCAGCTGCGGCAGGATCACGTTTTCGAACGCGGCGCGGAATTTGGCGCTGCCGTCTTCCGAGGCGAGCGGCGCGTTGACGATGGTGTCGTGATCGCCGCGCTCGCCGCTGGCGCCGGTGCCTGGAAACAGCGGCATCTGGTGCGTCGAGCAGTACATCACGGTCGGGTCGGCCCAGAAAATATCCTGGGTGCCGTTGCCGTGATGCACGTCGAAGTCGACCACCGCGGCACGCGCGATGCCGTATTTGCGCTGGGCGTGGCGCGCGGCGATCGCCGCGTTGTCGAAGAAGCAGAAGCCCATCGGCTTGTTGATTTCGGCGTGATGGCCCGGCGGGCGCACCGCGACGAACGCGTTGTCGTGCTTGCCCGACATCACGGCATCGGTGGCGGTGACCGCGCCGCCGACGCCGCGCATCACAGCCTCCCAGGTGCCCGGCGACATCGAGGTATCGCCGTCGATATAGATCAGGCCGCTCGATGGCGCGATATGGCGGAGTTCCCCGACATAATGCTCGCCATGGCACAGCGTGACCGAATCCAGGCTCCCCTCCGGCGCCTCGCCGCGCACCAGCGCGTTGAAGCGATCTTGCCCGAGCACCTCGCCGACCGCGCGCAGCCGGTCGGGGCGTTCCGGATGGCCGGGCGGCGTGGCATGGTCGAGGCAGGCCGGATGCGTCAGCAGCAATGTGGTCATGCGATATCCTGGCGCGGCAAGCGCGCTGCGAGAAGCGGCTAATCTAGGCGTTTGACGCGGCCTGGGAAAGAGCCGGGCCCGCTTATCTCGCCGGCATTTCAGTTCATTCGCACGATGCGATTTCCCGGGGCGGGCGCGATCGGACTGTTGGCCCTGAAATAGGCGTACAGCGCGTCGACGTCGTAGACGCCGACCTGCGGCGCGGTCCCTTCGGTGAAGACGGTAAAGCCGTCGCCCCCGCCCGCCAGAAAATTGTTCACGGTGACGCGGTAGCTGGTCGCGGGCTCGATGCGGGCTCCGTGCAGCGAGATCCGGTCGGCGGCCACGCGGTCGCCGATCGGCCTGGCGCCGTCCCAGCTGTAGCTGAATCCATGGGAGACATGCAGGATCCGCGGCCGCTTCGGGTCGAGCCATTGCTGCTCGAGCATGGTCTTGATCTGCATTCCCGTCAGCGTCAGCGTCACCAGCTGGTTACGGAACGGCTGGCTGGCGAACACGTCGGCATAGGTGACCGCGCCGTCTTCCTGCTTCAGCATATCGCTGCGGACGCCGCCCGGATTGGTGAAGGCGATCACGGCGCCTCCATTGACCTCGGCGCGGGTCGCGGCCAGCTGGGCGTCGGCGATGATATTGCCGAGCACGCTCTCCCCGGCGTCGTTGGGCATGCGCGACAGCGTTTCGGTGATCAATCCTGCCGGCCGGTTGGCGATCGGCGCGGCCACGCGGTCGTAGGATTCGAGCAAGGCGGTCTGCTGCGGGTCCCTGGCAAAGGCGTCGGTGCGGACGATGACGTTGTCGGCCTTCGCGCTGATGACGTCGCGGGTCGCGGGATCGAGCTTCAGGTCGATCGCAGTGACGATGGTGCCGTATTTGTCGGCCGAGGTGACCAGCCGGCCGTCGATGTCGCAGACATAGGGCCGATGGGTATGGCCGGTGACCACCACATCGACCGCGCGATCGAATTTCCTGACGATGTCGACGATCGGTCCGGAGATGCCGGGGCATTCGTTGTAATCGCCGGTCGGGAAGCCGCCTTCATGGATCAGCACCACGATGGCCTCGACGCCGCGCGCCTTCAACTCGGGCAGCAGCGCATTCACGGTGTCGGCCTCGTCCCTGAACTCGAGGCCGGCGACGCCGACCGGCGAGACCAGATTTGGCGTACCCTTCAGGGTCAGGCCGATGAAGGCCACCGGAACGCCGCCGAACTCCCTGATCGCGTAGGCGGGAAGCACGGTCTTGCCGGTGCTCTTTTCGAAGGTGCTGGCGGCGAGATAGCGAAATTTCGCGCCGAGGAACGGATGCGGCCCCCGGCATCCGTCGATCGGATGGCAGCCGCCGTTCTGCATCCGCAGCAGCTCGTCCTTTCCCTCGTCGAATTCGTGATTGCCGACGGCGGCCACTGCAAGCCCCATCATGTCGAGCGATTCGATGGTGGGCTCGTCGTGAAACATCGCCGACAGGAACGGGCTGGCGCCGATCAGGTCGCCGGCGGCGACAAAGATCGTGTGGGCGTGGCCATCGCGCAACTGCCTGACCGCGGTCGCCATGTGTTCGGCGCCGCCGGCCTCCACCGCGATCTTCCTGGTCTTGTCCGCGGGATCGGCGGTCTGGATGCCGCCCGGGGGCGGCTGCAGATAGCCGTGGAAATCATTGATGGCGAGAATGCGCAATTCGACCGGTGCTGCCTGCGCCGATGCGCGCGTGGCGGGGCTTGGCGCCAGCGCCAGCATGGCCGCGCCGAGGATCAGCCGGGGAGAATGTCGCATGAGATCCCTGAACAAGAGGCGGTGCGTGGCGAGTGTCGCACGCCTAAACTTACATGATGCCGTCGGCGCTCCAAACCGGCCCCGCCGGGTTGGGCGCGACCGAACGACGCGCCGTGAAATCAGCGATGCAACTGAAGAGATCGATCGCCTCGGTTTCCGCAACCTTTATTTCCGCGAGCCCGGCGCGGAGATCGTCGTCGCGCCTCGACGGTCGCTCGCTCGTGCGCTGCCTGGATCAATCTCATGTGAGAAGTGGGACGGAACACCCTGTCCAGCCGCGCGTTGGGAGCCGAATAACCGGAGAACGTCATGCCAGGTCCAGGCAATATCGAGTTTTCGCGTCGTAATCTGCTGATCGTCGGAGCCGCTTCCTTCGTCACCCCCGGCGCTATCGCCGCCCCGACGGCAGCCCTTGCCCAAACTGCCGCCGCGCCGCCCGCCTTGTCGAAGGTGGCGCTGAATATCAACGGCAAGGTCAGCGAACTGGAACTCGACACCCGGACCACCTTGCTCGATGCGTTACGCGAGCATTTGCACCTCACCGGCACGAAAAAGGGCTGCGATCACGGACAATGCGGCGCCTGCACGGTCATTGTCGATGGCCGGCGGATCAATTCCTGCCTGACGTTGGCGGTGATGCATGCGGGTGACAAGGTCACCACCATCGAGGGGCTCGGCACGCCACAAAACCTGCATCCGATGCAATCGGCCTTCGTGAAGCACGACGGCTACCAGTGCGGCTATTGCACGCCCGGGCAGATTTGCTCGGCCGTCGCGGCGCTCGACGAGATCAAGGCCGGGATACCCAGTCATGTGAGCGCGGACCTGTCCGCATCGCCGCAAGCGACGGCCGCGGAACTTCGCGAACGAATGAGCGGCAATATCTGCCGTTGCGGCGCCTATTCCAACATTGTCGATGCGATCACCGAAGTTGCCGGGAGGCAGGCATGAAGCCCTTCACTTACGAGCGCGCTCGCTCGCCCGCCGAAGCCGCCGCCGCCGCCGCGCGCATCCAGGGCGCCAGGTTCATTGCGGGCGGCACCAATCTGCTCGATCTGATGAAGCTGCAGATCGAGACGCCGGGCTATCTGATCGACGTCAACGGCCTCGCACTCGACAAGATAGAGACGACGCCGGAGGGCGGGATGCGCATCGGCGCGCTGGTCCGCAACACCGATCTCGCTGCTGATGATCGGGTGCGGCGCGACTACGGCCTGCTCTCGCGCGCGATGCTCGCCGGCGCCTCCGGCCAATTGCGCAACAAGGCGACGACCGCGGGCAATCTGCTCCAGCGCACCCGTTGCCCCTACTTCTACGATACCAACCAGCCGTGCAACAAGCGACGGCCCGGCAGCGGATGCGCGGCGCTGGGCGGGTTCAGCCGACAGCATGCGGTTGTCGGTGCGAGCGAGGCATGCATCGCGACGCATCCCAGCGATATGGCGGTCGCTATGCGCGCGCTTGATGCGACGGTGGAAACGGTGAGGCCCGACGGCTCGGCCCGCAGCATTCCGATCGCCGAGTTCCACCGCTTGCCGGGCGATACGCCTCATATCGAGACCGCGCTGGCGGCAGGCGAGTTGATTACCGCCGTAACCCTGCCGAAGCCGGTCGGTGGCAAGCATATCTATCGCAAGGTGCGCGACCGCGCCTCCTATGCCTTCGCGCTGATTTCGGTCGCCGCCGTGATCCAGCGTGATGGCTCAGGGCGCGTCGCGCTCGGGGGCGTCGCCCATAAACCTTGGCGCGTCGAGGCTGCCGAGCCCGACCTGCCGCGCGGCGCCAAAGCCGCTTCGGCCGGGCTGCTCGCCGATGCCACGCCGACCCGCGAGAACGCATTCAAGCTGTTGCTGGTCGAACGGACGCTCGGCGCGGTACTCACCGAAGCGAGGGCCTGATCATGAAGTTTGATACCCCAGCCACCACCAATCCGATCGACCAGCTGAAAATCATCGGCAAGCCCACCGACCGGATCGACGGTCCGTCCAAGACCGCGGGCACGGCCCCCTATGCCTATGAGCGGCACGATATCGTCGCCAACCCGGCCCATGGTTATGTGGTCGGCTCAGCCATCGCCAAGGGACGGATCGCATCGATCGACCTGACTGATGCCAAAGCAGCGGCGGGTGTGCTCGCTATCGTAACGGCGGAAAATGCCGGCAAGCTCGCCAAGGGCAGCCTCAACACGGCCAGTTTGCTCGGAGGTCCCGAGATCCAGCACTATCATCAGGCGATCGCGGTCGTGGTCGCCGAGACCTTCGAGCAGGCGCGCAGCGCCGCGGAATTAATCCGTGTCGATTACATTCGCGCCGAGGGCGCCTACGATCTTGCAGCCGCCAAAAATTCCGCGGCCAAACCGGCCACCGACGAAGATCCGCCCGATACCGCCGTCGGCGACTTTGCCGGCGCGTTCGCTACGGCGCCTGTCCAATTCGACGCGACCTACACCACGCCCGATCAGGCGCACGCCATGATGGAGCCGCACGCCTCGATGGCCGCCTGGGACGGCGACCGGCTTACCGTAGTGACCTCCAACCAGATGATCGCCTGGGGTGCGCGTGACCTCGCGACGACGCTCGGCCTGCCCAGGGACAGGGTGCGCATGATATCGCCCTTCATCGGCGGCGGCTTCGGCGGCAAACTGTTCGTGCGCGCCGATGTATTGCTCGCGGCGCTGGGTGCGCGCGCGGCAGGGCGGCCGGTGAAGGTGGCGCTGACACGGCCCTTGATTTTCAATAACACCACACACCGGCCGGCGACGATCCAGCGCATCCGGATCGGCGCAACCAGGGACGGCAGGATTACCGCGATCGGTCATGAAGGCTGGTCGGGCGACTTGCCGGATGGCAAGCCCGAGACCGCGGTCAATCAGACCCGTCTGCTTTATGCCGGCGCCAACCGCATGACCGCGACGCGGCTTGCGGTGCTCGATTTGCCGGAAGGCAATGCGATGCGCGCGCCGGGCGAAGCGTCCGGCATGATGGCGCTGGAGATTGCGGTCGACGAGATGGCGGAAAAGCTCGGCCTCGACCCGATCGAGTTCCGCATCCTCAACGACACGCAGGTCGATCCAGAAAAACCGGAACGAAAATTCTCGCATCGGCCTCTCGTCGAGTGCCTGCGCATGGGTGCGGACCGCTTCGGCTGGAGCAAGCGCAGCGCGCAGCCGGGTCGAACCCGCGACGGACGGTGGCTGACCGGCATCGGCGCGGCGGCGGCCTTCCGCAATAATGTAGTCCAGAAATCGGCGGCGCGCGTCCGTCTCGACCCCCGCGGCGTCGTGACGGTCGAAACCGACATGACCGACATTGGCACCGGCAGTTATACCATCATCGCGCAGACCGCGGCCGAGATGATGGGCCTGCCGCTCAACAAGGTGGTCGTGCGCCTGGGCGACTCGACCTTTCCGGTCTCGGCCGGATCGGGCGGACAATGGGGCGCCAACAGCTCGACGGCAGGCGTTTATGCAGCCTGCGTCAAGCTGCGCGAAGCGGTAGCGCAGAAACTGGGATTTGGTTCGGCCGACGTGGTTTTTGCCGATGGCGAAGTCCGTTCCGGCAATCGCAGCGCGCCGCTCGCAAAGGCCGCGGGCGACAGCGGGATCGTCGCTGAGGATACGATCGAATTCGGCGACCTCGACAAGAAGTACCAGCAATCGACCTTCGGCGCGCACTTCGTCGAGGTCGGTGTCGATGCAGCGACGGCAGAGGTGCGCATCCGCCGCATGCTGGCGGTGTGCGCCGCAGGCCGAATCCTCAATCCCAAGTCGGCGCGCAGCCAGGTGATCGGCGCGATGACGATGGGCGCGGGTGCTGCGCTGATGGAAGACCTCGTCATTGACGAGCGCAGCGGCTTCTTCGTCAACCACGATCTCGCCGGCTACGAAGTGCCGGTCCATGCCGACATTCCGCATCAGGACGTAATATTCCTCGACGAGGTCGATCCGATTTCGTCGCCGATGAAGGCCAAGGGCGTCGGAGAATTGGGAATTTGCGGCGTCGGCGCGGCCATCGCCAACGCGATCTACAATGCGACCGGCGTGCGGGTTCGCGACTACCCCATCACGCTCGACAAGCTGCTGGACCGGATGCCGGCAGTGGGATGAACGAGTGGCTCGCCATGACGTCGTTGGGCGTCATGCGAGCGCAACTCACCCCTTGCGCATTTTGGCGAGCAGGAAGTTGTCGTAATAGTTCTCCCCGATCTGGGAATAGAACAGCACTTCCTTCATATACGCGTCGTGGCTCTCCCGGGTCTTCTTGAATAGCGCGCTCTTCGCGGCGATCTCGTTCAGATGGTCCTGCGTGGCCTGGTAGCAGGCTTCCATGACCGGCTGCGGGAACGCGCGCAACTCCGCGCCACCGGCGATCAAGCGTTTCAGCGCGGCCGGGTTGACGCTATCGTATTTCTCGATCATCCAGGCCCCCGCCGCGGCGCCGGCCTGTTTGAGAATGGCCTGATACGGCTTCGGAAGCGCGCTCCATTTCTCCTCATTCATGATCATGTGGAGCATGGCCCCGCCTTCCCACCAGCCGGGGTAGTAGTAGTACTTCGCCACCTTGTTCAAGCCGAGCTTCTCGTCATCATAGGGACCGACGAACTCCGCGGCATCGAGCGAACCCTTTTCCAGCGCTGAATAGACGTCACCGCCCGCGATCTGCTGCGGTACGACGCCGAGTCGGGCGAGCACATGGCCGCCCATGCCCGCGATGCGGAATTTGAGGCCCTTGAGATCGTCGACCGTCTTGATCTCCTTGCGGAACCAGCCGCCCATTTGCGTGCCGGAATTGCCGCACAGGATGGCGTGCGTCTTGAAAGGTTTCAGCGCTTCGTTGACGAGTTCGGCGCCGCCGCCGAACGTCCACCAGGAATGCTGATGGCGGTGGTTCATGCCGAACGGGGCGCCCGTGGCGTAGGTGAGCGCCGGCTCCTTGCCGATGTAGAAATAGAGCGGCGTCTGCGCCATCTCGACGGTCGCGGTGCTCACCGCATCGAGCGCCTGCAGGCCGGGTACGATCTCGCCCGCCGCGAACGTCTGGATCTGAAACTTGTTGTCGGTGGCGTCAGCCACGTATTTCGCAAAGGTCTGCGCCGTGCCGAAAATGGTATCGAGCGACTTCGGAAAGCTCGAGGTCAGGCGCCATTTGATCTCGGGCGACGACTGGGCGATCGCAGGCGCTGCGACCAGCGTCGCGGCGCCGGTCAGCGCGCTGCCTTTGAGGAACGTGCGGCGTTTCATGATGGCTCACTCC
>NZ_JAUYAN010000148.1 GCF_030693485.1 Bradyrhizobium sp.
GGGTCGGCGTGGCCGGCGTCGGCGTCGGCGCGCCGGGTGTCGGCGTCCGCGCTGGCACGCCGATGAATCGCGGCGGTCCGGTCAACCGCGTCGGCCGCCGCTGAGCAGCCGAGGCTCAACCGGCAGCAGCGTCGCTGTCGGGAAAGCGGTGCGGCAATGTCAGCCTGACGCGGGTGCCGCCGGCATCCGAAGTCAGCTCCAGTTCCGCGCCGCAGCGCGCGGCGCGGCTTCGCATGTTGCGCAGGCCGCGCGCCGCGTGTGGACCGGCCGTGGCTGCCTCGGCATTTGGAGCCAGCTCAAAACCTCGGCCGTCGTACTCGATGGTGATGCGGCCACGCGCCAGTCCCTGCGCATCCGTAATCGTCTCGATGCTCACGGTGATGCGCCGCGCTTCGGCGTGCTTGACGGCGTTGGTCACGGCCTCGTCCAGCAGCCGCACGATCTGGATGACGTGCCAGGGCCTGAGTTCGGGATGCACCGGCAGGCCCTGCGGGCCGACCGCCCGGCCCAGCGCAATGTCATGCGGCCGCAGCTGCGCCGTGACCCGCTCGCGCCACGAGCCCAGCGCCAGCATCAGGTCGCCGCCAATATCGTCCATGGAATCGATCACGAGGCGAAGATCCTTCAGCGCCGCCCGCGCCGCGTCGCCGATTCCGGTGTCGGCATTGCCGCGCTCGCTGAGTGCGACGATGCTGACAAGCTGGCCGCCGAGGCCGTCATGCAGGTCGCGCATCAGGCGGGTGCGCTCGCGCGCCAGCGCCGCGGCGCGGGCGCGTTCTTCCTCTCTGACAAAACTGGCCTTCAACTTGCCCTCGGCCTCGCGCACCAGGGTGACCATGCGCGCGGCAAAGCCGTCGACCTGGTTGAGCGCGCGGGCAAATCGCCAGGTCAGCCCGGCGCCGATCGCCACCAGCATGGCGGAATAGGACAGCCGCGCCAGCAAGATGCGCCGACTAGGCACGACCTGCAGCACCGACAGCAGGTCGAGCGCCCAGCAGGTCAGCACGATCGTCAGCGCACAGCCCAGCATGAAGCTGACCGCGTCCTGGCGCCGCCACACCGAATGACCCACGATGAGCGCCAGCGCGATCAGATAGAGGCCGACCGCGGGCGCTCCGACGAACAGAAAGGCGTCGCGGCTCAGCTTCGCATCGCCGACCAGTCCGGTGGCTGCGACCACGAGGCCGGGGACGAAGATCAGCCAGCCATAACGCGGCCATTTCCAGCCGAAGAACAACAGCGCGAAGCTCAGGACGAACGCGCTTTCCAGCGGCGCCGCGGAGATCAGGATCGCGTTGAGCCGGGAGAACGCGGAAGCTTCCAGCGGTGTCTGGAAAAACGCTTGGCCGACGCCGATCGCCATCGCCGCGGCGAGAACGCCATAAGCGGGCTCGTGGCGTCGCATCACCCACATGATGCCGAGGATCACCGCGAGGATCGCCTGCCACGCCGAAAACACCACCGGCAAGGTGACGAACAGCAGTGACCGCGTGTCGTAGCTCGGCCGCAGTTGAGCGTCCGGACCAACATAGAGGCGGTCGAGAAAGCCCCTGATCGGACCCCATATGAACAGGCGTATAGCAAGATCGTTGTCGCCCTCGCGCAGCAGCGACGCCGGGATGACGGCGATTTCTGGCGTGTTGCGGTCGGGCCGGTTGGCGGCGGGGTTGCGCCGGCTGTCCAGGATCACGACGCCGTTGACGGCCACTTCGACGCCGTTGGTGAAGCGCGGCAAGAACACCGACCACGCGCCTTGCTCGCCGCCTGGCCAGATGAAGCGGCCGCGGTAGAGCGGCGGATTGTTCATCGCGTGGCGCGAGGCCGTGAAGTGCGGCAGCGTCACCCTCTGTTCGGCGTCGTTCTCTTTCAGGCTGAAATCGGTGACGAGATAGCGGGAAGGGGGCTCCGGTGGCGGGATGCGCAGCACGACCAGGCACAGGATGATGATGAGCGGCTGCAGCAGCAGATATTGCATCAGCAGCGTGGCCCGCTTCGGCCAGCGGCGGCGGCCGGAAGGCGCGGTCGTCGGCGCGGCTTCGGTCACAACCGGATCAGGCCTTGCTGCAGCGCCTCGAACACCGCTTCGCCGCGGGTATGAACCTCCAGCTTGCGGTAGATGTTCTTGATGTGGCCGGGAACGGTCTGACGCGACAGCCCGAGATGACCGGCGATCTCGGCGTAGCTGAAGCCCTTGGCGATGCCCCAGAGGATATCGATCTCGCGCGGCGTCAGCTTCGCCGTGTTGAGCGGCGGGCCGGGCGGCGGTTCGGCGGTGCTTTGGGTTCGGCGCACGATGAAGCGGGCGATCGATGCCGAGATCGGCGAATGCCCGGCCACCAGCTCGCGCACGGTGGCGGCGATGTCGGTCGGAAACGCGTCCTTCAGGAGATAGCCGGTGGCGCCGACGGTGACGGCGGAGATCACGCTCTCCTCGTCGCCGAGTATCGAGATCACCATGATTTCTGTTTCGGGATAGCGCAGTCGTGTCTCGCGGATCAGTTCATTGCCGTGACCGTCAGGCAGTTGCAGATCGGTGAGCAGCACCTTGGGTCCGGCTCGCGCCAGGCTGGCGCGGGCCTCGGCCACGGTCGCGGCTGACGTGACGTGGAATCCGGCACTGGCCAGCGCATCCTGCAGCCGCCACAAGGTCGGCGCGTCGTCCTCGACAAGCAAAATCGAGATGGGCGAAGCGCCCTGATCGCTCACCACACTCATTCAACCTGTCCCGGCTGCCTACCCATGGCAGGCGCAGTCTAACCTCGGGAACCGGCTTTGCGACAGCCATATTCATGGTGCATCCGCTCTGGAAGTTCCTTTTGAGGGATCAGGATCGGGGCGCCGGAACATCGGCAGGTCAGGCGCGTTTTCAGCCGGAGGAGTTTCGACATGCGCGCTTCGACGGCCTTTTTTGCAGGAGCCGGAACTGTCATCGCCGCGATCGTCGGCGGTATCGGCGGGGGACTGTTGTTCGCGGACATGATCAGTCCGCCATCTCCCAAACAGGAGATGACCCGGCTGGAACAGCGCATGTCGTCGCAACCCATTCAGGTGAAGGCGGACCCGGCGCAACCGGCACCAAATCCCGCCGTGTCGCCATCCTCCACACCGGATGCGGCGCAGACCGAAGCCAATGTCGCGCCGGCTGCCACGCCACCGGCTGACATCGTGGCGACTGCACAGCCAGCCGCTCCCGTCGCCAAATCCGAGGCGCCAGCATCACAATCAACCGCGCAGAAGCGGGCTGCTGCTGCACCCGAGGATGCCTTGGCCAAGGCCCGGGACGTCGACATCAAGCGGGCCGTTACCGACAAGCGACGCAGCGAACGGCGCCAGCAATGGTCCGAGAAGCAGCGTGCGCAGCAGCGGCAGAATCAGGAGCTGCGCGAGGTCGAGCAGAGGGTGCGGGAAGAAACCGAAACCAGGCCAATATTCGCCTCCGAACCGATGCGCACAGAGGCGCCCCGGATCCGTTTGTTCGATCTCGATTGAGTGGTTATGCCCGCATTCGGCCCTCGCTAAAGCCGCGAGATCGCGTCAGATCTCAGCAGTTTCTTGACAAACGGCACTGCGCTGGCTGGTCGCAGCCGCAGGCCGGAAGAAGACCATCAGGATTTCCATGGCATACCCGTGGTGGAAGAGTCGCTGTTGAGTCTGAAGAGGCTACGGTCTGCGGCCGGGTATTTCGTTTCAACCAGCTGCGGAATTTTTCGTATCAACCCACCAAGCTCGCCGGATGTCAGCAGGAGAACGACATCATCGGCGCGCAAGACGTCGCTCAATCTCTGCAAAGCATTCTCCGGGTCAGTGATGGCCTCGGCGTCGTAATTTGCCGCCCGTGTGCGCGCGACAATTTCGCCTTGGCTCAATTGGGCATGGGAGCCGGCGCCCTGCGACGCCGGTTCAAATATGAAAATTCTGGATGCGCCCGCGAATACGTCATCGTAGGCGGCGATGGCCGACCTGTTCCGCCAGGTGAATGTATGCGGCTCGAAAACCACGATCAGCCGCCGGTCGGGGAAATGCAGTTTCGTGGCGACGATGGCGGATCTCGCCTTTTCGTACGACGATCCAAAACCTTCGTAAACCGGCACGCTCGACGAGGGTGAGAGCAATTCCATCCGGCGTTTCACGCCCTGGAAGGTACTCATTCCGGCCTTCAACTGCTCGGGAGACACCAGCTTCTTCTCCAGCAGCATCGCGCTGACGCCGACGATATTCTCGATGTTGTGATCGCCGAGCATTCTGGTCGACAGGCGGGCAATCCTTTCATTGCCTCGCACCAGGTCGAAACCTGTTTCTGCGCCGCGGTCGATGTTTTCGGCATGCCAATGCGTCCTGTCGTCCACGCCGTAGAACACAATGGGGCAGGCGAGACCTGCGGCGAGGGTGCGGGCGTGAGTCTCCCCGCTGTTGACGACCAGAAGCCCGTCGGCCGGCAACGAGCCGAGCAGGGTGCGAAACGGGGCGAGATAGTCCGCGTGCGTCGGAAAGACATTGACGTGGTCGTGGGTCGCCGAAGTGAGCAGGACGTTCCTTGCGTTGTAGAGAAGAAATTTTGAACGGCTGTCCCAGTTCGATGCCGGATACTCATCGCCTTCGAGAATGAAAGTCCTGCCCTGGCCGCGATGGGCGTGCGTGTCGAACCCGTTGGTGATCTCGCCGATGAAGTAGCTCGGGTCCTTGTTCGCGACCCGCAGGCACCACGCGAGCAGCGCGGTGCAGGTTGACTTGCCGTAGCTGCCCGCCGCAACGATGGTCTCGGAATCGGCGGTCATGTCGTGCAGCAAATCGGCGAACGATCGAACCGGCTTGCCCGAGTCCATCGCGGCGCGGACTTCCTCGTTGCTCTCGGGTGTAAGTTTTGCGTTCTTGCCGATCACGATGACATCGGCGTCTTCCGGAATATTCTCTTTCCGGTATCCTTCGGCAAACGGGATCTTCTCGTTCTTCAGATAATCGCTGACCGGCGGATAGAAGCCTTCATCGGACCCGGTAATTCGCACGCCCATCTGCCTGAGCAGGAGCGCCGTCGCGCTCATGCCCTTTCCGGCGATGCCAATGAAATGCGCTTTCGAAAAATTCATCGATCCCCCGTAGGGTGGGTTAGCCGTCAGGCGTAACCCACCATCTTGTTTCGCGAGCGGCGGGTTACGCCTTGCGGCTAACCCGCCCTACAATACTTTATGGCGCGTTATCCGACCTGCACCTCGACGGAGCCGATGCCCGCCAGCTCGAAACGATAGCTGGCGGCAGCTTCCGGAAACACGGTTTTCATGACGGCTCCGGTCATCACCACCTCGCCGGCCTTCAGCCCCACGCCCCGCGCCGCCAGTTGCGTGGCCAGCCAGGCGACCGAGTTGAAGGGATGCCCGAGAATGTCGCGGCCATGGCCTTCGCCGATCGCGACGCCGTCCTTGGTGGCGCGGCCGGGCACGGCAGCCAGATCGGGCCATG
>NZ_JAUYAN010000154.1 GCF_030693485.1 Bradyrhizobium sp.
CCCGGATGAATTGGGCGGCGTCTTCCTCGGCGGAACCGCCGATTTCGCCGATCATGACGATCGAGGTGGTTTTGGGATCGGCCAGGAACATCTCCAGCATGTCGATGAACTCGGTGCCCTTGACCGGGTCGCCGCCGATGCCGACCGCGGTGGTCTGGCCGAGACCTTCCTGGCTGGTCTGGAACACGGCTTCATAGGTCAGCGTGCCCGACCGCGAGACGATGCCGACATTGCCCGGCTTGAAGATGTTGGCCGGCATGATGCCGATCTTGCATTCGCCGGCCGTCATCACGCCGGGGCAATTCGGCCCAATCAGCCGCGACTTCGAGCCCGCCAGCGAGCGTTTTACCCTGACCATGTCGAGCACCGGAATGCCCTCGGTGATGCAGATGATCAGCGGAATTTCCGCATCGATGGCTTCGCAGATCGCGTCCGCCGCGCCCGGCGGCGGCACGTAGATCACGCTGGCGTTGGCCCCGGTCCTGTCACGGGCCTCGGCCACGGTATCGAACACCGGCAGGCCGAGATGCACAGCGCCGCCTTTACCCGGCGAAGTGCCGCCGACCATCCTGGTGCCATAGGCGATCGCCGCTTCCGAATGAAAAGTGCCGTTCTTGCCGGTAAAACCCTGGCAAATGACTTTTGTATTCTTGTCGATCAGGATGGACATGTCTGGGTTTGCTTTCGCGGGCGGCAGGTCAAAGGGATCAGGGGATGCGCCGGTAAACGCCGGTGAGCACGTCGGCCCAGCCTTCCGCGTCAGGCGAGAACTGGATTTTCATGCTGTAGCTGTTGTCGTCGATCATCTCATAGACGTGGCGGGCATTGCCGCGCAGCGAGCCGCGCACCAGGATCAGGGTCTGGCCGGTCCAGCCGCCGGAGGCCGGCGACGGCGGGTAGTAGCCGAGCGAGTCGTGCCAGAACAATTTGTAGAGCCGGTCTTCGCGGTCGTAGGTGAATACGCCATGGGTGGCGAAGCTATCCTTGCCGTCGCGGGTCTGGCGGGTATCCTGGATCAGATAGAAGCCGTTGAGATCGATGCGGGCGGTGACGTGCGAGGTGGCGGGTCCGCCGGCGGTCCAGCGCGACGGATAGACGATTTCCTCGCCGGACCACTCGCCCGCGAACGCCGCCAGCTTGCGGTGCTCCTCCAGCGGCGTCGGTGTGGCGAGACGGTCCTGGGCCATCGGATCAGGCTCCCTTTACGGCCTTGACGATTTTCTGCGCGGAATCGTCGAGATTGTCGCCGGTCAGCACGTTGAGACCGGAATCGGCGATGATCTTCTTGCCGGCTTCGACATTGGTGCCTTCCAGCCGCACCACCAGCGGCACTTTGAGGCCGACTTCCTTCACCGCAGCCATCACGCCCTCGGCGATGATGTCGCATTTCATGATGCCGCCGAAAATGTTGACCAGGATGCCCTTCACATTGGGATCGGCGGTGATGATCTTGAACGCCGCGGTGACCTTGGCCTTGTCAGCGCCACCGCCGACATCGAGGAAGTTGGCCGGCGCCATGCCGTAGAGCTTGATGATGTCCATGGTCGCCATCGCAAGACCGGCGCCGTTGACCATGCAGCCGATGGTGCCATCCAGCGTGATGTAGTTGAGATCGTATTTCGAGGCCTCGATTTCCTTGGCGTCTTCCTCGGTCTCGTCGCGCAGCGCCACAACTTCGGGATGGCGGTACAGCGCGTTGTCGTCGAACGACACCTTGGCGTCGAGCACGCGCAGGTCGCCCTGTTTTGTCACCACCAGTGGATTGATCTCCAGCATCGCCATGTCCTTGGCGACGAACGCGGTATAGAGCTGCGCCACCAGTTTTTCCGCCTGCTTGGCGAGATTGCCGGCAAGGCCCAGCGCCTTCGCAACTGTGCGGCCGTGGTGTCCCATGATTCCGGTAGCAGGATCGACCGAGAAGGTTACGATCTTCTCTGGCGTCTTGTGCGCGACTTCCTCGATGTTGACGCCGCCTTCGGTGGATACCACGAACGCCACACGGGAGGTTTCGCGGTCGACCAGGATCGACAAATAGAACTCCTTGTCGATCTCGGAGCCTTCCTCGATATAGAGGCGATTGACCTGCTTGCCGGCCGGGCCTGTCTGTTCGGTGACCAGCGTCGCCCCCAGCATCTGCTTGACGAATTGATTGACGTCGGCGGCCGATTTGGTAACGCGAACGCCACCCTTGTCGCCGGCGGAGGCTTCCTTGAACTTGCCCTTGCCGCGACCGCCGGCATGGATCTGGCTCTTCACCACCCAGACCGGACCGCCGAGTTCATCGGTGGCGAGGTCCGCGTCCGACGCCTTGAGAATGGCGACGCCGCGCGGCACCGGGATGCCGAATTCGCGCAGCAGCGCCTTGGCCTGGTATTCATGGATGTTCATCTGGACGTTCCCCGAACCCTCGTGCGGTGAATTTGGAATTCACCGCGTTTTGCCATCTGGCATGCCATATACCACGGGCGCTGCAAATTCGAAACCCTTCGGGATTTCATCGCACCTGTGCTGCTGTTGATTCGGGGTCCGCATCTTACGAACCCCGGAAACGGAAACGCCGGAAATCCAAATGGGATCAGCGGCCGAGCAGATCCGGCGCGATCTTCTTGCAGGCATCGACCAGGCCCTGTACCGCGCCGACCGACTTGTCGAAGGCTTCGCGGTCCTTGCCGGCCAGCTCGATCTCGACAATGCGCTCGACGCCCTTCGACCCGATGACAACAGGCACGCCGACATACATGTCCTTCACGCCGTATTCGCCGTTGAGATAGGCCGCACAGGGCAGCACGCGCTTCTTGTCCTTGAGATAGCTCTCGGCCATCGCGATCGCGGAGGCGGCAGGCGCATAGAACGCCGAGCCGGTCTTCAGGAGGTTGACGATCTCCGCGCCGCCATTGCGGGTGCGGTCGACGATCTCGTCGATCCGCGCCTGCGAGGTCCAGCCCATCTTGACCAGGTCGGGCAAGGGAATGCCGGCCACGGTGGAGTATTTCACCAGCGGCACCATGGTGTCGCCATGGCCGCCCAGCACGAAGGCGGTGACGTCCTCGACCGAGACGTTGAACTCGTCGGCCAGGAAATAGCGGAAGCGCGAGGAATCCAGCACCCCCGCCATGCCCACCACCTTCTTGTGCGGCATGCCCGAGGCCTTCTGCAGCGCCCACACCATGGCGTCGAGCGGATTGGTGATGCAGATGACGAAGGCTTCGGGGGCGTATTTCTTGATGCCGGCGCCGACCTGCTCCATCACCTTCAGATTGATGCTGAGGAGATCATCGCGGCTCATGCCGGGCTTGCGCGGCACGCCGGCGGTGACGATGCAGACCTTGGCGTTGTCGAGCGCCTCATAGGAATTGGCGCCGGTGAAATGCGCGTCGAAACCGTCGACCGGCGAGGATTGCGCGATATCGAGCGACTTGCCCTGCGGCACGCCCTCGGCGATGTCGAACATCACGACGTCGCCGAGCTCTTTCAGGCCGATGAGATGAGCCAGTGTTCCGCCGATCTGACCGGAGCCAACCAAAGCAATCTTGTCACGCGCCATGGGAAATCTGTCCTGTGAAGGTCAAGGAGAGGGATAGAAGGAAGCTGGATGGCTGGTTATCCCTTTCGAGGGACCCATTCAAGTCAACCTATGCCCAATTATCGGCCCTGCCTCGATTTCGGTTAGGGCCAATCGTCATTCCGGGATGGTGCGTCAGCACCAGACCCGGAATCTCGAGATTCCGGGTTCGATGCTGACGCATCGCCCCGGAATAACGGCTACGCCGTCAGGTCTCCACCAATCCCGTACTCGAGCCGCTCGCCTCGGAATCCCTATGGCCGTGGGGCAGCGCCAGATAGGACTCCGAGCTCATCTCGATCAGCCGCGATGACGTCCGCTTGAACTCGCTGGCCTCATGGCCCTGGGTCGCGGCATACAGCAACAGCGGGTCGGCCTCGGCCGAGGCCATCAGCTTCACGGCGTTGTCATAGAGCGTGTCGATCAGCGTGATGAAGCGCTTGGCGGCGTTGCGATCGGCATAATCCATCGCCGGAATGCGATCGATCATGATGGTGTGATAATCATGCGCCAGCCGCAGATAGTCGGACGCTGCCAGCGGCTTCTCGCAGATATCGGGAAACGAAAACCGCGCCACGCCATGCGCCGAACACGGCACATGCAGGATGCGGCCCTTGATCGAAATATCGCGGGGCTTGCGGGGCGCGTTGCCGGTTATCCTGACCCAGGCCCTGCCGAGGGCATCGGCTGCGGCCTGGTCCGCCGGCACCAGCCACATTTTTACGCCCGCGAGTTTTTCGAGCCGGAAGTCGGTGCGGGCGTCGAGCCGCAGCACGTCCATATGGGCGGAAATATGCGCGATGAAGGGCAGGAACAGCGCGCGGTTGAGGCCGCCCTTGTAGAGATCGTCGGGCGCGACGTTGGAGGTCGCCACCACCACGGTGCCGAGCTCGAACAATTTTGAGAACAGACGGCCTAAGATCATCGCGTCGGCGATGTCGGTGACGTGGAATTCGTCGAAACACAACAGCCAGGCCTCGTCGAAAATCGCCGCTGCCGTGAGCCCGATCACATCGCCGTCGGAGATCTCGCCGCGCTTGATGTTCTGGCGGTAGCCGTAGATCCGCTCATGCACCTCGGCCATGAATTCATGGAAATGGGCGCGGCGCTTGTGCAGCACCGGGCTCTGCTGGAAAAACAGATCCATCAGCATGGTCTTGCCGCGCCCGACTTCGCCATGGACGTAGAGGCCGCTCGGCGGCGCCTCGTCCTTGTCGCCGAACAGCCGGCCGAACAGGCTCTGCTTGCGCAGCGGCTTGTAGCCGGCGAGCCGCGCCTCGAGGTCCGCGAACGCATCGACGGCTGCCGCCTGCGCAGCATCGGCCTCGATCGCGCCCGAGGACACGAGGCTCTGATAATGGCTAAGGAACGAGACGTCGGGCGGAGGCAGCATGGCCCCTTACGGCCCTAGCGGGAGCAAAATTGCAAGCCGTGAATTGGTGTGAGGGGTATGCGCTTTCTTCTCCCGCGCCCCGTTCTTACGGGGAGAGGGTCAGGTTGAGGGGCTCTCTCAACCATTACGACCCGCGGATAGTCCCCCTCACTCGAATTTCTCGCTACGCTTGAAATTCGACCTCTCCCCGCAAGCGATGGCGAGGTGAAGCCCTCACGCGCTCAGCGCGTAGGAATCCTCGACCACGTAGGGGCCGCCGCCGGTGGAGGCGCGCGAGGAGAACAGCACGAAGCGCGATGCCGTGA
This sequence comes from Bradyrhizobium sp., assembly GCF_030693485.1. Classification (GTDB taxonomy): domain Bacteria; phylum Pseudomonadota; class Alphaproteobacteria; order Rhizobiales; family Xanthobacteraceae; genus Bradyrhizobium. Next base: position 5,261 of record NZ_JAUYAN010000154.1, read on the forward strand.
ACACGCGCGTGGGGAAATAGCCGCGCACCGACAGATAATCGGCGACATCCTGGTTGGAGGCGTCGCGCAGCCGCGCCAGCGTCACATGCGGGGTGAACTTGCGGCCCTCGGGATCGAGCCCGATGCGTTGCATCAGGCGTTCCAGCTCGGCCTGCAACTCGATCAAAGGGCGGCTCGGCACCACCGAGGCGACCACGGCGCGTGGTTTCTTTCCGCCGAAACTCGACAGGCCCTGCAGGGCGACTTCGAACGGCTTGCGGTTGATGCGGAACAGCAGCGAGGCGATTTCATTCGCCGCGACACCGTCGATATCGCCGATGAAGCGCAAGGTGACGTGGTAATTTTCGGGGTCGATCCAGCGCGCGCCCGGCAGGCCGCCACGCAAATGGGAAAGCGTCTGGCCGATCTCGGCCGGGATTTCCAGTCCAGTGAACAAACGCGGCATCGCACGACTCCCGATGCAAGAAACCCGGTATCGAATCACCGATGGCTATTTTTACCGCAAGAATATGACTCTGCGAAGCATCCGGCGTGAGGACCCGGGGAAACTCCTGTGCTTAAGGTTATCGCTGCCTGTTTTTCAGCTGCGTTGCCCTGTTATCGCACCCAGAAATGCCTCCACCGTGGGCAGGATGTTCTTGACGATGACGTCGATGCCTTCCGCGGTCGGATGCAGACCGTCCGGTTGATTGAGCCTGGCCTCGGTGGCGACGCCCTCGAGGAAAAACGGATACAGCGACACGCCGAACTCCCGGGCGATATCGGGATAGATGGCGTTGAAGCGGGCCGCGTAATCGGCCCCGTAATTCGGCGGTGCGTACATGCCGCACAGTAGAACGGCGATCTTGCGCGCCTTCAGCCGCGTCAGAATGTCCGTCAGGGCCGATCGGGTGACCTTGGGATCGACGCCGCGCAGCGCGTCATTGGCGCCGAGTTCGACAATCACGGCCTCCGTGCCCTCCGGCACCGACCAGTCGAGCCGGTCACGGCCGCCCGAACTGGTGTCGCCGGAAACCCCGGCGTTGATCATATCGACCGCTATCCCCTTGGACTGCAAGGCCTTTTGTAACCGAGCCGGAAACGCAACGGGGGCCGACAGGCCAAAGCCGGCACTCAGCGAATCACCCAGGACCACCATCTTCACCGGCTTGGTCTCGCGGGCCGCCGTCACCTGGGCCGAGGCCGTGGCGGGCGCCAGCAGCAACAGGCTCAACACGAGCATGTGCGCGAACATCCGCCACCCCCCCTCGACCTCGCCCGAGGAAGTGCCATATGAGCGGACCATGGACAGTCTCATCAAACCCTCATCACTGGCCGGCCTCGCGCCGGACACCATTGCCATCACCAACGTCAATCTCTCGCTCGGCACGGGGGCGGCACGCGTTCATATCCTCAAGGATATCAGCCTGCGGGTCGCTTCGGGTGAAGCAATCGGCCTGATCGGCCCCTCCGGTTCAGGAAAATCTACCCTGCTGATGGTGATGGCGGGATTGGAGCGTCCTGACAGCGGAGAGGTGGTGGTCAGCGGCACCCCGTTCAATGCCCTCGACGAAGACGCGCTGGCGCGCTTTCGCGGCCGCCAGGTCGGCATCGTGTTCCAGTCGTTCCACCTGATTCCGACCATGACGGCGCTGGAAAATGTCGCGGTGCCGCTGGAACTGGCCGGCAATCCCGATGCGTCGAGACGCGCGGCGCAGGAACTGACATCGGTCGGTCTCGGCGACCGCCTGCATCATTACCCCACCCAATTGTCCGGCGGCGAACAGCAGCGGGTAGCACTGGCCCGTGCGCTGGCGCCCGATCCGGCGATCCTGGTGGCGGACGAGCCGACCGGCAATCTCGACGAAGCCACCGGCAAGCAGATCGTCGATCTGCTGTTCACCAAGCATGCCGAGCGCGGCATGACGCTGGTGCTGGTCACCCACGATACCTCGCTGGCGCAGCGCTGCGACCGCGTGGTGCGGCTGCGTTCCGGCCGGATCGACACCCAGCCCGCCGATCGCGAAGCCGCTTCATGAGCCTCGCCCTCGAACGTATTGCCGCCGAACCCGCCTCCGGCAGCCGCGCCACGGCGCTCGCCTTGCGCTACGCGCTGCGCGAATTGCGCAGCGGCCTGCGCGGCTTCTACGTCTTCATCGCCTGTATCGCGCTTGGCGTTTTGGCGATTGCCGGGGTCGGGTCGGTGGCGGCGAGCCTCGGCGACGGACTGGCGCGCGAAGGCCGCACGCTGCTCGGCGGCGACGTCGCCTTCTCCCTGATTCAGCGCGAGGCCAAGCCGGACGAAATCGCGTTTCTGCGGTCGCGCGGCGAAGTGTCGGTCGCGGCGACGCTGCGCGGCATGGCGCGCACCGGCGACGGCCGCCTCGCACTGGTCGAGCTCAAGGCGGTCGACCGCGCCTACCCGATGCTCGGCGAGTTGACTCTCCAACCGAAAGTGCCGGTGGCGGATTTGCTGGCCCAGCGTGACGGCGCATTCGGGGCGGCCGCCGATTCGATCCTGCTGGCGCGGCTCGATCTGAAAATCGGCGACCGCATCTCCGTCGGCAATGCGACATTCCAGATTCGCAGCGTGGTCTCGGCCGAACCGGACAAATTGGCCGGCGGCGTCGGCCTCGGCCCGCGATTCCTGGTCAGCGAAGCCGGCCTGCGCGCGACCGAGTTGCTGCAACCGGGCAGCCTGGTGCGCTGGATCTACCGGGTCAGGTTGCCCGATAATGCCGCCAATGATCGCGCCGCGACCGCGCTCGCCGATGCCGCGCGAAGCAACCTGCCCGAAGCCGGCTGGGAGATTCGCAGCCGCGGCAATGCCTCGCCGCAACTCGAACGCACCATCAACCGCTTCACCCAGTTCCTGACCCTGGTCGGCCTCGCCGCGCTGCTGGTCGGCGGCGTCGGCGTCGCCAACGCCGTCAAGAGCCATATCGATCGCCGCCGCGACGTCATCGCCGCCTTCAAGGCGCTGGGCGCCACCGGCCGCGACGTCTTCACCATCTATTTGACCCAGGTGGTCGTGCTCGCGACCGTCGGCTCGGTGATCGGCCTCGTCGCCGGCGCGGCACTGCCCTTCGCCATTGTCGGCGTGTTCGGCACGCTGCTGCCGCTGCCCGTGGCGCCGGCGCTGCATCTCGATGAACTGGCGCTGTCGTTCGTCTACGGCCTGCTGACGGCGCTCGCCTTCGGACTGTGGCCGCTCGGCCGGGTGCATGACGTGCCGGTGGCGGCGCTGTTCCGCGAGGCGGTGAGCAGCGAATGGCATCGTCCGCGCTGGGGTTATCTCGTGCTGATGGCGGTCGTGATCTCGCTGCTGATCGCGGTGGCGATCGGGCTGGCCTATGACAAGCGGATCGCAGCGGTGTTCGTGGCTTCCTCGATCGTGGTGTTCGCGCTGCTGCGCGGCATCGCCGCCGGCCTGATGGCGCTGGCGCGACGCCTGCCGCGCACCCGCGTCACCATGCTGCGGCTGGCGATCGCCAATATCTACCGGCCCGGCGCGCTGACACCGTCGGTGGTGATGTCGCTCGGCCTCGGCCTCGCGGTGCTGGTCACCATCACCCAGATCGACGGCAATCTGCGACGGCAATTCCTGGCGGCGTTGCCGGACCGCGCGCCATCGTTCTATTTCATCGATATTCCCACCGGCGAGTCCGAGCGCTTCGACGCCTTCCTGAAGGCGACCGCGCCGCAATCCACCGTCGAGGATGTGCCGATGCTGCGCGGCCGTATCGTCGGCGCCCGCGGCCTCAAGGCGGAAGACCTCAAGCCGTCATCCGACATCGCCTGGGTGCTGCAGAGCGACCGCGGCCTGACCTATACCGGCGAAATCCCCAAGGGATCGAAGGTGGTCGAGGGCCAATGGTGGAGCGCCGATTATGCCGGCCCGCCGCTGGTCTCGATCGAGAAGAAAATCGCCAACGGGCTGGGGCTCAAGGTCGGCGACGAAATCGTCGTCAATGTGCTCGGCCGCGACATTCCCTCCACCATCGGCAATACGCGCACCGTGGACTGGCAGGGGCTCGGCATCAATTTCGCGCTGGTGTTCTCGCCCAACGCCTTCAAGGGCGCGCCGCATACCCATATCGCGACCCTGACCGAGGCGCACCCGGACCCGGCCGGCGACGCCCGGATCGTCAAGGCGGTGGCCGACGCCTTCCCGATGGTGACCAGCGTGCGCGTGCGTGAGGCGCTGGAGACCATCGGTACGGTGGTGACCAATCTGGTGCTGGCGATCCGCGGCGCCAGCACGGTGACGTTGATCTCGGCCATTCTGGTGCTGGGCGGCGCGCTGGCCGCCGGCCACCGCCACCGGGTCTATGACGCCGTGATCCTGAAAACCCTGGGCGCCACAAGGGCGCGGCTGCTCGGCGCCTACGCGCTGGAATATCTGATGATCGGCTTTGCCACCGCGATTTTCGGGGTGATCGCCGGTTCCGTTGCCGCCTGGCTGATCGTGACCCGGCTGATGACCCTGAGCTTCGTCTGGCAGGCCGGCAGCGCCGCGGGCGTGGTGGCGGCGGCGCTGATCGTGACGGTCGGCCTCGGGCTGCTCGGCACGCTGCTGGCCCTGAACCAGAAGCCGGCAACCGTGCTGCGGAATTTATGACAAACTGAACAGGTTGTCGCAGGGTTAACGCGGGTCGCCGCGAACCGGCCAATTGTCGGGGATTTTCAGCACTCCCCGCATCAGGCGCCCTGATAACATGCCGCAGAGCGACATTCAGCCGCGCATGGAAGCTTGCGGTGAATGTGTTAGTTTCCCACATACCAATCGGGTCAGACGCCGGTTTGTTGACGCAATGCAATGTCAGCGAGTGACGGTATCTGAGATAGTTTCTAGCTGGCGCCGCAAACCCTTGCTTCGCCGGGCCAACAAGATGGGAATTCGACCATGTCGGACCTAGACCGCAACTACGCTTCTCCCTTCGGCCGGGCCGCCGGGCGCACTGACGCTGCGACCGTCGACGCCGGTCTGCGCTCCTACATGCTGCGCATCTACAACTACATGACGATCGGCCTGGCCATCACCGGCCTCGCCGCGCTCGGCGTGTATATGGCAGCGGTGACCACCGATCAGGCCGGCGCCGCGGCCAAGTTCGGCAACGCCTATCTGACGCAGTTTGGCTACGCGATGTATGTCAGCCCGCTGAAGTGGCTGTTCATCCTGGCGCCGCTCGCCATGGTGTTCGCGATTTCGTTCGGCATCAACCGGCTCAAGCCCGCAACGGCGCAGCTGATGTTCTGGGCGTTCGCGGCGTTGATGGGCATCTCGCTGTCGTCGATCTTCCTGGTGTACACGCACACCTCGATCGTGCGGGTGTTCTTCATCACCTCGGCGGCGTTTGGCGCGCTCAGCCTCTACGGCTACACCACCAAGCGTGACCTGACCGGCATGGGCTCGTTCCTGATCATGGGCCTGTTCGGCATCATCATCGCGAGCGTGGTCAACATCTTCCTCGCCAGCTCGATGCTGCAGTTCATCGTGTCGGTGGTGGGCGTGCTGGTGTTCGCGGGCCTCACCGCCTGGGATACCCAGCGGCTGAAGAACGACTACATCTACGGCTTCGCCTCCGAGGGCGGTGAAGTGGCGGAGCGTGCGGCGATTACCGGTGCCCTGTCGCTCTACCTGAACTTCATCAACCTGTTCACGCTGCTGCTGCAGTTGCTCGGTCAACGCGACTGACGGCTTCCCTGAAGCGGAGTAGTTCGAGCCCCGGCCTCACGGCCGGGGCTTTTTCTTTTGCGGGGAGTAAAATAATCTCCTCGCCATGCACACGCTCGACATCAGGCTCACCACCGCGGCCGACCTGCCCGCCATCACCGAAATCTACGAACACGCGGTCCGCTACGGCACCGCGACCTTCGAATTGATCCCACCCGACCTCACCGAGATGACCCGGCGCTACGGCGTGCTGATGGAAGGCGGCTTTCCCTATTTCACCGCCGTGCTCGAAGGCCGGGTGGTCGGATACGCCTATGCCGGGGCTTACCGGCCGCGGCCGGCCTATCGATTCACGGTGGAAAATTCGGTCTATCTTCAACCGGCAATCCACCGCCGCGGGGTCGGCATGCAATTGCTGCAACGGCTGATCGCCGAATGCGAAGCACGCGGCTATCGCCAGATGATCGCGGTCATCGGCGATTCCGCCAACGCCGGGTCGATCGGCGTGCATACCAGATGCGGATTTCAGATGATCGGCACCCATCCCGATGTCGGCTTCAAATTCGGCCGCTGGCTCGATACCGTGATGATGCAGCGCGCGCTGGGGGATGGCGGCACGACATTGCCGGCTGGCTGATTCAAAATATCGAAAACAACCCCATGCAATGCCGTGTCAATGTCATTCCGGGGGCGGCACGCCAGAGCCGAACCCGGAATCTGGCGAAGCAAGCACGTGTCCGATCTCGAGATTCCGGATCCAGCGCTGCGCGCTGGTCCGGAATGACAAGCGAATGTCACACCACCGCCAGCTTGCGGTCGATCACCAGCAGCACGCGATCGAGTTCATGGCCGCGGCGCAGGATCAGCCCGCTTGCCGAGATCACGCTGTAGATGCCCTGCTTGCGCGCCAGCCGCGGATCTTTCTCGATGCGGTAGATCGGAACTTCCGAGGCGCGGCGGAACACCGAGAACACCGCGCGATCTCTCAGAAAATCGATGGCGTAGTCGCGCCATTCGCCGTCGGCGACCATGCGCCCGTACAGATTCAAGATGCGATTGAGTTCGATACGATTAAAGGTCACGAGGCTCGGCGTTGGACTTGCAGCGCCATTGCGCACCGCCGCGCGGGCCTCGCTCGGATCGGCTTCCTCCGACGTTGAACTCATGGGCGCCTCCGTGTCATCTCGGCGACATGATTGCGCCAACCGGACGCGCCTGCAAGAGGCCAGGGTGATCGAATTGGACCCAGGACGGAATGGCCGCCCTCCAGACCGACGTCACGGGAACGTTAGAGCAATCATAATACCGCCCCACTTCCGCCAAGCGCCCGCCCTTTCGGGTTGCGACAAACAAATCCTGCGTTGGCCCGGTCCTTTCAGCTCCGGATTCCTCAGCCCCCAGCCCCCCGGGGCAGTCGGGATCGGGCCTGTTCGCAGGATAGTTTATCCCCATACTGGGCCAACGAAAGTTGGTCCTTTTTGTTTTGCGCGTGTGGATTCTTAGCCGTCATTCCGGGGCGCGCGCGAACCCGGAATCCAGCAGCCTTTCATTGCCTGAATGAGATTCCGGATTCGCGCGCGCCCCGGAATGACTGGAAGAAAATCTCAGCGCAGCGACCTGTACGCGGCCCCCAACATCGCGCCGGGCTTTTCCCGCCTGCCGCCCTGGACGAACACCACCGCGGCATCGATGCCTTCGTGTGAAATATTCTCCAGCGGCACGGTCCAGCTGCCGGCCGAGCCGTTCCAGTCGCCGACCTTGAGCAGATTGCGCACCACATTGTAGTAGGTGACCTTCTGCCCGCGATTCTCGCCCTTCCCGATCAAAATCGGCACTTCCCTGGTGACCGAACAGATCCAGACTTCGCCGAGTGAAGCGGCGGGGCCCTTGGTCGAGGCGGCGACCGAAACCGTCACCTGCTTGCCGGCCAGCGCGATCGATACCGGCACCGACATGACGCCGTCGGCCTTCGCGGTATCGCCGATCGCGCTGTCGATCGCGGCGCGATCACTGCCGATCACCTGTGCCGACCCGTTGACGATGACCTGCGGCGTGTAGACGTTGCGATCGCCGCGCGCTGCCGAATAGGCTTTCTGACGCGCGCTGAAACGTGAATCAGCCAGCGTGTCCTTCCAGCCGAGATAATCCCAGTAGTCGATCGGCATGCTCAGCGCGATCACGTCGGGATCCCTGGCGAGATCACCGATGATCTTGTCGGCCGGCGGGCATGACGAGCATCCCTGCGACGTGAACAATTCGACCACCGCGCGCGGGTCGGCATGGGCCGGACTGATGATCGCCACAATGGCGCAGACGCCGAGCGCCCCCGACCATCGTGAGATAGAGTTACAGGCCATCAATACTGTCATATCAGAGAACCGCCGGGCATTCGCATCAAGGCCGTCAGGATTTGGCCGTTAAGATTTGTGGCTTAAACGCGCGAACGCGGCCCTTCATAGGCCGCCTTCCCGTTACTCGCCACTCACTTAGCGGTGAGGCCCCGATCACGATTACGCGGCCAGCTTGCGCAGCACGTAATGCAGGATGCCGCCGTTGCGGTAATATTCGAGCTCGTCGAGGGTATCGATGCGGCACAGCAGCGAAACGCGCTGCAGCGAACCATCGCGGGAGACGATTTCCGCCGTCAGCTTCTGCCGCGGCCTGAGGTCGCCCTGCAGCCCGCGGATCGTGACCGTCTCGTCACCCTTCATGCCGATCGAGGTCCATGATGCGCCGTCCTCGAAGGTCAGCGGCAGCACACCCATGCCGACCAGGTTTGAGCGGTGGATACGCTCGAAGCTCTCGCAGATCACGGCGCGGACGCCGAGCAGCCGCGTTCCCTTCGCGGCCCAGTCGCGCGACGAGCCGTTGCCGTATTCGGCGCCGGCGAAAACCACCAGCGGCACCTGCTCCGCCTGGTACTTCATCGCGGCGTCGTAGATCGACATCTGCTCGCCGTCGGGCCAATGCTTGGTCAGGCCGCCTTCCGGAATGTTGCCGTCGGCGCCCTTCAGCATGAAGTTCTTGATGCGGATGTTGGCGAAGGTGCCGCGCATCATGATCTCATGGTTGCCACGCCGGGTGCCGTACTGATTGAAGTCGGCCGGACGTACCTGGTGCTCGCTGAGATATTTGCCGGCGGGCGAGGTCAGCTTGATCGCGCCGGCCGGCGAGATGTGGTCGGTGGTGATCTTGTCGCCGAACATCGCCAGGATCCGCGCGTCGACGACGTCGATGATCGGCTCCGGCTCCTTCTTCATGCCTTCGAAATAGGGCGGGTTCTGCACATAGGTCGAGCTCATGTTCCAGCGATAGGTCTCGCTCTCGACGGTCTTGATCTTGCGCCAGTTGGTGTCGCCCTTGAACACATCGGCGTAGCGCTTCTTGAAGATCGCCGCGGTGACGTACTTCTTCATGAAGGCGTTGATCTCCTTGGTGGTCGGCCAGATGTCCCGCAGGTACACCGGCTTGCCGTCCTTGCCGGTGCCGATCGGTTCGACCGAGAGATCCCTGGTCACGGTTCCCGCCAGCGCATAGGCGACCACCAGCGGCGGCGAGGCAAGATAGTTGGCCTGCACGTCGGGGCTGACGCGGCCCTCGAAGTTGCGGTTACCCGACAGCACGGCGGCGGCGATGATGCCGTTGTCGTTGATCGATTTCGAAATCTCTTCCGGCAGCGGGCCCGAATTGCCGATGCAGGTGGTACAGCCGAAACCGATCAGGTTGAAGCCGACCTTGTCGAGCGCGAGCTGCAGTCCGGAATTGGACAGATATTCCGCGACCACCTGGCTGCCCGGCGCCAGCGAGGTTTTCACCCAGGGCTTTGACGTGAGGCCCCTGGCGGCGGCGTTGCGCGCCAGCAGGCCGGCGCCGATCAGCACGCTCGGATTGGAGGTGTTTGTGCACGAGGTGATCGCCGCGATCACCACGTCGCCATGGCCGAGATCGAAATTGCGGTTTTCCACCGCGTAGCGCTTCGAGGCCTCGATGGCCTTCTTGTATTCGCTGGCCATCGCCGCGGCGAAGCCGGCGGCGACCGCGGGCAGCGCGACGCGGCCCTCCGGGCGCTTCGGGCCGGCCATCGACGGCACCACGTCGGCGAGATCGAGCGTCAGGGTTTCGGTAAACACCGGATCCGGCGACTTGGCGGTGCGGAACATGCCCTGCGCCTTGGCGTAGGCGGTCACCAGCGCGACGCGGTCAGCCTTGCGGCCCGAGGTCTTGAGATAGTCGATGGTCGCGGCGTCGACCGGGAAGAAACCGCAGGTCGCGCCATATTCCGGGGCCATGTTGCCGATGGTCGCCTTGTCGGCGACGGAGAGATGATCCAGACCGGGGCCGAAGAACTCGACGAACTTTCCGACCACGCCCTGCTTGCGCAGCATCTGGGTCACGGTCAGCACCAGGTCGGTGGCGGTGACGCCTTCCTTCAGCGCGCCCTTGAGCTTGAAGCCGATCACTTCCGGCAGCAGCATCGACTGCGGCTGGCCGAGCATCGCGGCTTCCGCCTCGATGCCGCCGACGCCCCAGCCCAGCACCGCAAGGCCGTTGACCATGGTGGTGTGCGAATCGGTGCCGACCAGGGTGTCGGGATAGGCCACCTCGAAGGTGCCCTTCTTCTTGCCGACCGTCATCTTCTCCTTGCGGGTCCAGACCGTCTGCGCGAGATATTCCAGATTGACCTGATGGCAGATGCCGGTGCCGGGCGGCACCACCGAGAAGTTCGAAAACGCCTTCTGGCCCCATTTCAGGAATTCGTAGCGTTCCTGGTTCTGCTTGTATTCCTCGACCACGTTCTTGCCGAACGCCTTGTTGTCGCCGAAGAAGTTGACGATCACGCTGTGGTCGATGACGAGGTCGACCGGCACCAGCGGATTGATCTTCTCGGCGTCGCCGCCGAGCGCCTGCATGGCATTGCGCATCGCCGCGAGATCGACCACCGCCGGCACGCCGGTGAAATCCTGCATCAGCACCCGCGCCGGGCGGAACGAGATTTCATGCTCGAGCCTGCGCTTCTTCAGCCATTTCGAGAACGCGACGATGTCCGCCTTCTTGACCGAGCGGTCGTCTTCATTGCGCAGCAGGTTTTCCAGCAGCACCTTCATCGAATAAGGAAGCCTGGAAATTCCCTTCAGACCGTTCTTCTCGGCGGCGGGCAGGCTGTAATACACGTAGGTCTTGCCACCAACCTTGAGGGTCTTTTGGCATTTGAAGCTGTCGAGCGAGGTCATGTGTGGCAATCCCAATTGTCAGTTATACCCGGCAAGGGTATTTAGGCACCGCAGGAGAGGCTTGGCCTGGTGGCTTGCAGCGGCCGATTGTGTGCTGCATCAAGTTCCGGCTTATAGAATCTTTCCAGGAGCACCGCCACACCGGCAAGCGTGCTGCAGCATTGCGGTACCCACAAATTCTGATGCGGTACCGATAGTTTCCAAAGGGCTGTGAAAGGCCAGAATGCGGCTCTCGGGAAGCGGCGTCAGATGTGTGCGGGGCGGCCGGGAGGTGTTTTCCGGCCTCGATTTCTCGGCGTCCGCCGGCGAGGCGCTGGCCGTGACCGGCCGCAACGGCTCCGGCAAGACCTCCCTGCTGCGGTTGATCGCGGGCCTGCTGACGCCGGAGGGCGGATCGATCGGTCTCGAAGGCGGCACCGGAGAGCTGACCCTGCCCGAACAGGCCCATTTGCTCGGCCATCGCGACGCGCTCAAGCCTGCCCTCAGTGTGCTGGAAAACCTCGCCTTCTGGCGGGAATTTCTCGGCGGCGAGGCCTTCGACCTGGCGGAATGCCTGGCCGCGGTGGGGCTCGATCACGCCGCACAGCTGCCGGCGGCGTTTCTGTCGGCCGGGCAGCGGCGGCGGCTCTCGATCGCCCGGCTGCTCGCTGCACGCCGGCCGATCTGGCTGCTGGACGAGCCCACCAATGCGCTCGATACCTCGGGGCAGGCGATGTTCGCAGCCCTGATGGGCGATCACCTGGCCCGCGGCGGCCTCATCATCGCCGCGACCCATGCGCCGCTGGGAATTGCCGCGCGCGAGTTGCGGATCGGGGATGCCGCATGACCGCGCTGGCCGCCCTGATTCGACGGGATATCCGGATCGCGCTGCGGGTCGGCGGCGGCGCGCTGATCGGCGTGCTGTTCTTCCTCACCGTCGTGGTGCTGATGCCGTTCGCGGTCGGCCCCGACCTCGCATTGCTGACGCGGCTGGGCCCTGCGATTCTCTGGCTCGGCGCGCTGCTGGCGAGCCTTCTCACGCTCGACCGGCTGTTCATGGCCGACCATGAGGATGGTTCGCTCGACCTGATCGTGATGAGCCGCACGCCGCTGGAACTGACCTGCGCGGCAAAGGCGCTGGCGCACTGGCTGGCGGCGGGGGTGCCGCTGATTCTCGCCACCCCGGTGCTCGGCCTGCTGTTGAACCTGGATGCGACCGCAACGGCGGCGGTGGCGCTGACACTGCTGGCGGGCACGCCGGCGCTGACCTTCACCGGCATGATCGGCGCCGCGCTGGCGGTGACGCTGCATCGCGGCGGATTATTGCTGGCCGTGCTGGTGCTGCCGCTGTCGATCCCGGTACTCATTTTCGGCGTCGCCGCCTCGCAGGCCGCGATATCGGGGCCGCTGGCGTTCGGTACGCCGTTTTCGATCCTGTGCGCGCTATCCCTCGTCAGCCTCGTGATCGGACCGTTCGCGGCCGCCGCCAGCCTGCGGCACGGGCTGGATTGATGCCGATCAACTCTCGCGGAGCCGAAATGAAACAAACGAAGTCAGATTGCCTGCCGCGAGTGCTGCGACTATCAGGGATGCCATGACGCTGATCGATCTCGCCAACCCGACCCGGTTCCTCAACCTGACTTCACGGGTCCTGCCGTGGCTTGCGGCCGCAACCGCCATCCTGCTGCTGATCGGCCTCTACCAGGCCGCGATGGCGCCCGACGATTACCAGCAGGGCGCCACCGTCAAGATCATGTTCGTCCATGTGCCGAATGCCTGGCTCGCGATGTTCGTCTGGGGCGTGATGAGCGTTGCCGCCCTGGGCACGCTAGTATGGCGGCATCCGCTGGCGGATGTCGCCGCCAAGGCCGCCGCCCCGATCGGCGCGGCCTTCACCTTTCTGGCCCTGGTCACCGGCTCGCTATGGGGGCGGCCGATGTGGGGCACCTACTGGGAGTGGGATGCGCGGCTGACCTCGGTGCTGATCCTGTTCCTGATGTATCTCGGCCTGATCGCGCTGTGGCGCGCTGTGGAAGACCCGTCGCGCGCGGCGCGCGCCGCCGCGGTACTGACGCTGGTCGGCGCTCTCAATCTGCCGATCATCAAATTCTCGGTGGACTGGTGGAATACGCTGCATCAGCCGGCGTCGGTGCTGCGGATGGGCGGATCTTCGCTCGACCGCAGCTTCCTGATTCCGCTGCTGGTGATGGCGGTGGCGTTCTCGCTGCTGTTCGTCACGCTGCATCTGGCAGCGATGCGCAACGAGATCCTGCGCCGCCGGGTGCGCAGCCTGCAGATGATGCAAGCCAGCCGGCGTTCGGCATGACCGCGATGTCGCTCGGTCCCCACGCCTCCTTCATCGTGACGTCCTACGCGCTGGCATCGGCCGTGGTGCTGCTGCTGATCGTCTGGATCGCGATCGATTATCGCCGCCAGAAGGCGCGGCTGCGCGAGCTCGAAGCCAGCGGCGTGGTCCGGCGCTCCGGCCGCGGCGCGGCGGACGTCTGATGGGCAAATCCTCGATCCCGGGCGCGCCGCCGCGCAGCCGGCGCTGGGTGGTGGCGCTGCCGCTGGTCGGCTTCATGGCGGTGGCCGGCCTGTTCCTGCTGCGGCTGTATGGCGGCGATCCCGCGAAACTCCCCTCCGCCCTGATCGGCCGGCCGGCGCCGCAGACCGCCCTGCCGCCGCTGCAGGGCCTGGTGCAGGACGGCGTCCAGGTCCCCGGGCTCGATCCCGCCGTGTTCAAGGGCAAGGTCAGCGTCGTCAATGTGTGGGCGTCCTGGTGCGTGCCCTGCCATGACGAGGCGCCGCTGCTGACCGAACTCGGCAAGGACAAGCGGCTGCAGCTCGTCGGCATCAATTACAAGGATGCGCCCGATAATGCGCGGCGCTTCCTCGGCCGCTACGGCAATCCGTTCAGCTTCGTCGGCGTCGACGGCAACGGCCGCGGCTCGATCGAATGGGGCGTCTACGGTGTGCCCGAGACTTTCGTGGTCGGGCGGGAGGGCACGATTCTCTACAAGATGGTCGGCCCGGTGACGAAGGCGAATTTCGAAACCGTGCTCAAGGTAGAGATCGAGAAAGCGTTGAAGTGACCACGTAGTCGTCATTCCCCGACGCGCCGATTGGCGCGTCTGAGGGCATCGCGCACCGATGAACCCGGAATGACCAAGAGAAACACCCGCAAATATATTTCCACTTTTATCTGCCGTTCATTTGGCGGCCATGGCGCCGCCACGAATTCGAAGCTAGCTTGATGGCGTTACTTAAACCGTCCTTGGAGGGCACCCACATGCGTCATTTCACGCTTGCTTCACTTGCTGCAACTGCACTCACCCTTGGCTTGCTGACGGCTACGCCGGTTTTGGCCCAAGCCACCCAACCTGCCGCCAAATCCGACAGTAAGATGGCTCCGGCCGCTCCCGCGAAGGCCCCGGCCACCGAATCGAAAATGGCGCCGGCTCCCAAGGTCGAACTGCTCGACATCAATTCCGCAACCGCCGAACAGCTCGACGCGCTCCCGGGAGTCGGCAAGGCCTATTCGGCGGCGATCATCAAGGGCCGTCCCTACAAGGGCAAGGACGATCTGGTGAAGAACAAGATCGTGCCCGAGAAGACCTATGACGGCATCAAGGACAAGATCGTCGCCAAGCAGAAGAGCTGATCTTTCTTACCTCTCCCCGCTTGCGGGGAGAGGTCGAAGCCGAAGGCTTCGGGTGAGGGGACTCTCCGCGAGTCTGAATGCACGGAGACAGCCCCTCACCCCAGCCCTCTCCCCGCAAGAGCGGGGCGAGGGAGCAGAACGGCGCGAGACCTCACCCCTTCGTCACATCGCCCGCTTCGGCTTCGCTGGCTTCCAGCGATGCCGGCTCAAGATGATAGCGCTTGATCAGCGGCATCTGCGCGATCGCAAACGCCATCGTCAGCGGCACCATGCCGAACACCTTGAAGCCGACCCAGAAATCGGTGCTCTGGGTACGCCAGATGATTTCGTTCAGGATCGCCATCGCGAAAAAGAACAGCGCCCAGCGCAGCGTCAGGACGCGCCAGCCCTGCGGCGTGAGATTGAACATCTGGTCGAACATGATGGCGATGAAGGAGCGGCCGAACAGCAGCCCGCCGCCGAGGACCGCCGCGAACAGCGAATAGACGATCGTCGGTTTCATCTTGATGAAGGTCTCGTCGTGCAGCACCAGCGTCAGGGTGCCGAACACGATGACGACGATGGCGGTCACGATCGCCATCATCGGAACGTGCCGCGTCACCACATAGGACGCGATCATCGCCGCGGTCACCGCCACCATGAACGCGCCGGTGGCGATGAACAGGTTGAACTTGGCGTTGGCGATGAAGAAGATCATCAGCGGCCCGAGTTCGGTCGCGAGCTTGAACAGCGGATGCGGCGTGGCTTTGTCCATACTAACCTTCAATCCCGGCGATCGCCTGGGCGAAATCGCGTGCGGTGAACGGCGCGAGGTCGTCGATACCCTCGCCGACACCAATAAAATGCACCGGCAGTTTGTGCTTTTCGGCCAGCGCCACCAGGATGCCGCCCCGCGCGGTGCCGTCGAGTTTGGTCATGACCAGACCCGTGACACCTGCGGTACGATGAAACGCCTCGACCTGCGACAGCGCATTTTGTCCCACCGTGGCATCCAGCACCAGCAGCACGGCATGCGGCGCCGAAGCGTCGACCTTTTTGATGACGCGAACCACCTTTTCGAGCTCGTTCATCAGCTCGGCCTTGTTCTGCAGCCGGCCGGCGGTATCGATCAGCAGCACGTCGCGCTGTTGCTCGCGCGCTTCCGTGAGGGCGTTGAAGGCGAGGCTGGCGGAATCCGAGCCCTGCGCAGCCGCGATCACAGGCGATTTGGTGCGCTCGCCCCAGATCTTCAATTGCTCGATTGCGGCGGCGCGAAAAGTGTCGCCGGCGGCCAGCATCACCTTGCGGCCTTCGGCAGCCAGCTTGGCGGCAAGCTTGCCGATGGTGGTGGTCTTGCCGGACCCGTTGACCCCGACCACCAGAATGACGAACGGCTTTTGCGCCGCATCGATCACCAGCGGCTTGGCCACCGCCGCGAGAACTTTTTCCACTTCGGTCGCGACCACCGCTTTCACGTCGTCCGCCGAGATCGTCTTGTCGTATCGGCCGTGGCCGACCGCGGCCGAAATCCGTGCCGCCACCTCGGTGCCGAGATCGGCGCGCAGCAGCACGTCCTCGATGTCCTCGAGCATGGCGCGGTCGAGCTTGCGTTTTGTCACGAGATCGGCGACCGCGGTCCCAAGCGAGCTCGAGGTGCGCTTCAGCCCGCTGGACAGCCGCCGCCACCAGCTCAGTTTTGTCTTTTCCGGAGTGTCGTTCATGTCAGCGGTGTGTTAGCGGTTTCGCGCCATGAGCGAAAGTCTCGACCGAACGATCCCGGTTCCCGAATTGACCGCGGAAGAAATCCAGTCCCGCGTGCTCCACCGCGACGGGCTGATGCTGGTGATCGACAAGCCGGCTGGGCTTCCGGTGCATCGCGGCCCCAAGGGCGGCGCCAACCTGGAAACCTCGTTCGATGCGTTGCGCTTCGGCCTGCCGCGGCCGCCGGTGCTGGCCCACCGGCTCGATCGGGACACCTCGGGCTGTCTCGTACTGGGACGCCACCGCAAGGCCACCGCCTCGCTCGGCCTGTTGTTCAAGCACGGCAAGATTGCAAAGACCTATTGGGCTGTGGTCGAGGGTGGCCCTGCCGAAGAAGAAGGCACCATCGACATGCCGCTCGGCCGCCTCAACGCCGAACGCGGCTGGTGGCAGAAGCCCGACCCCGAAGGCCAGACGGCGGTCACCAACTGGAAGGTGCTGGGGCGCGGCGGCGGCCTGAGCTGGCTCGCGCTCGAACCGGTCACCGGCCGCACCCATCAATTGCGGGTCCACACCTCGGCATCGGGCTGGCCGATCTTCGGTGACAATATCTACGGCAGCGGCCCGCGTTTCGGCGAGCCGACCCTGCATCTGCATTCCCGCGAGATCGTGATCCCGATTTCCAGGAACAAGGACCCGGTGCGCGTGGTCGCGCCGGCGCCGGCGCATTTGCATGAGCGGCTCAAGATGTGCGGGTGGAATGGGGAGTAGCGGCGCCAGTCGCATCGCCCTCTCCCCATGTGGGAGAGGGCATCTCAGGTATCAGCCACAACCTCGCTTGGGTGAGGGGTTGATTCAGCCGGCACAATGCCTGCGGAGAGACCCCCTCATCCGGCACGGACTGCGTCCGCGCCACCTTCTCCCACAAGGGGAGAAGGGAAGAGTCGCGCGCCGTCATGCCCGCTCATTGTCAACGCCCGCACCGCGCCGGGCGCCTCGCCCGCAATCGCCACCGGCAGGAAATGTTCGGTGCGGCCCTGCGTCAGGCTTTCGATCAGCACCTGACGCACGGAGCCCGCTTCCGACGCCAGCCGCTGCCGCAGCGCGGCCGCGCCAGTCGCCCGCAACCGCTTCGCGCGCGCCTTGATCGCGTTGCCATTGACCTGCGGCATCCGCGCTGCCGGGGTGCCCGGTCGCGGCGAATAGGGAAACACGTGCAGGAAGGTGAGGCCGCATTCCTCCACCAGATCTTGCGAGCGCGCAAACATCTCCTCGGACTCGGTCGGAAAGCCCGCGATGATGTCGGCGCCGAGCGCGATGTCCGGCCGCAGCCGACGCACTTGCGCGCAAAAATCAATTGCATCGGCGCGGGAATGCCGCCGCTTCATCCGCTTCAGGATCAAATCGTCGCCGGACTGCAGCGACAGATGCAGATGCGGCATCAACCGCTCGTCGTCCGCGATGACGTCGAGCAGGTCGCGGTCGACCTCGATCGAATCGATCGACGAAATCCGCAACCGCTTCAGCTCCGGCACATGCCGCAGGATCTGTTTGGTGAGCGCGCCCAGTTTTGGCGTGCCCGGCAAGTCCGCGCCATAGCTGGTGAGGTCGACCCCGGTCAGCACGATCTCGGCATGGCCGCGTTCGGTCAAAGCGCGGACATGGTCGACCACCGCCCCCATCGGCACCGAGCGTGAATTGCCGCGGCCATAGGGGATAATGCAGAAGGTGCAGCGATGGTCGCAGCCGTTCTGCACCTGCACGAACACCCGCGGCAGGCCGCTTGCAAAGCCTTCCAGCAGATGCGGCGCCATCGCGGTGACGGCCATGATGTCGGCGACCGCAATCTTTTCGCTGGCGTCGATGCCGAATGCCGGCGCCGCATCGAACGCGGCGCGCGCGTCGTGCCAGGCCTGCCCCTGCATCTTGTCGTCATTGCCGACGACGCGATCGACTTCGGCCATGTCGGCGAACATCGCGGCTTGCGTCTGCGCCGCGCAACCGGTGACGACGATGCGCGCCTCCGGCCGCTCGCGCTTCAGCCGCCGGATCGATTGCCGCGCCTGGGCCACGGCCTCGTTGGTGACCGCACAGCTGTTGATGACGATGGTGTCGGTGAGCCCGGCCCGCTCGGCCTCGCGCAGAATCACCTCGGATTCGAACGCGTTGAGACGGCAGCCGAAGGTGACGATGTCGACGCCCATGGTCAGGCGACGTCGGCGAACAAAGCGGGATCGAACTGGCTCTCATATTCGAACGTCGCCGTGCCCGTCATCAGCACATGATCGTCGCCCTCGCGCCATTCGATCGCAAGCTCGCCGCCGGGCAGCGCGATCTGGACGATGCGGTTGGTTCGCTTCAGCCGCGCCGCGGCCACCGCGGTGGCGCAGGCCGCCGAGCCGCAGGCTTTTGTCAGCCCCGCGCCGCGCTCCCAGGTGCGGATCGTGATGTGATCGCGATCGACGATATGCGCCAGCGTGATATTGGCGCGCTCGGGAAAGATCGGGTGGTTTTCCAGTAGCGGTCCGAAACGGACGAGATCATAGGCGTTGACGTCGTCGACCCAGAAGATCGCGTGCGGATTGCCCATCGAGACCACCGATGGCGAATGCAGGATCGGCGCATCGATCGGCCCGACCTGCAATTCGATGTAGCGGGTGTCGCGAAACTCTTCCGCCAGCGGAATATCCTTCCAGCCGAATTTTGGCGCGCCCATGTCCACGGTGTAGAGTTCCGGGGACGGCCCCTGCCAGCAATTCAACAGGCCGGCCCGGGTCTCGAAGGTGACGGCGGTCTGACCGGTCTTTTCGAACAGCCTTCGCACCACGCAGCGCATGCCGTTGCCGCAGGCGGCGGATTCGGAACCGTCATTGTTGTAGATCCGGATGAAGGCCTCGGTGCCGGCCAGGCGCGGCGGCTGCAGCACCATCAGCTGGTCATAGTGCACGCCGGCGGGCGAGGCGACCGCGCGCGCGTCCTCCGGCGTGACGGCGGCGGGCGCATCGCGCAGGTCGACCACGACGATTTCGTTGCCGATGCCGTTCATCTTGGCGAATGCGTGGTTGGCGAGCGCGCTCATCGAATTTCCGTCATTTATGCCTGTCTTATATGGCGAACAGGGGCGGATTGGCCAGTGCGGCAGATCTGTGTCGGACGCCCGCGCCCGGCGGGGGCGCGCATGACGTATCTGTCATGGGACGAAATCACGCCTCGCGTGCTAACATTCTACCGTTGCGTTTTGTCGGCCTGAATCTGGGCGAGGCCTGCGAAACGCCAGTCTGCACGGCCTATGGGGACCATCCGAATGAATTTCTTGAGCTCTTTTCGCATCGCGCTTATCCCGCTCGCGGCGTTGGCCTGGAGTAGCGCCGCGCTGGCGCAATCGCCGGCACCCGCGGCAAGCCCGACGGCGCCATCCGCGGCAAGCAGTCCGGCGACGCCGGCGCCCGCTCCGTCAGGCACGCCAGGCCCGACACCGTCCGAAACTCCTGCGCCGGTGGCGAGCCCTTCGGCCCCTCCCGCGACGCCGCCGGCGGCGGCTCAGACCCCGGCCGTCCCCCCGGCCCCGGCGCCGGTCCAGACCGCCGACCCGTTCGGCGAACAGATCACGCTGGAGCCCAAAAAGGTCGTGATCAAGAAGGGCACCGCCAACTGGGATTCGGCGTTCGAGACCCTGATCGAATCGTTCAAGGCGCTGACCGCGCTGCTCGACAAGCAGGGCATCAAGGCCTCAGGCAATTCGATCATCGTCTATACCTCGACCGACGATGCCGGCTTCACCTTCCTTGCGCAAATCCCGGTCGATCAGGATCCAAAAAACCTGCCCAAGGATATGAGCATCGGCAAATCGCCCGACGGCAAGGCGCTGAAATTCGTCCATCGCGGCTCCTACGACAATATGGACAATACCTACGAGGCGATCACCAACCACCTCGACGAGAAGAAGCTGGAGGCCAAGGACACCTTCATCGAGGAATACATCACCGATCCCCTGAAGACCGCCGAGGACAAGCTGGTGATCAACGTCTACGTGCCGCTGAAGTGAGGCCCATGTGATCCCTATGAAGCATCGCACGGTTCTCGCCGGCGCTATCACCGCCATCACGCTGTTTGCAACGCCCGCGCCGGCGCAGACCGTTCCACCCGCGGCGATTTCCGTCACCGGGGAGGCGAGCGTGTCAGTGCCGCCCGATCTGGCGCTGGTCGACGGCGGCGTCACCTCGGAAGCAAAGACCGCGCGCGAGGCGTCCGACGCCAACAACAATGCGATGGGCAAGGTGATGCTGGCGCTGAAGGCCGCCGGCATCGACCAAAAGGACGTGCAGACCTCGCGACTGTCGCTGCAGCCGCAAAGCGCGCCCAACCGCACCGGCCCCTCCGCCATCGCCGGCTACCGCGCCAGTAACCGCGTCACCATCCGGGTGCGCGACGTGACCAAGGTCGCCAATGTGATCGATACGCTGGTGGGCGCCGGCGCCAACGAGATCGGCGGCATCAATTTCATGGTGTCGCAGGCCTCCAAGCTGCTCGACGAGGCCCGCGACAAGGCCGTCGCGGACGCCCGCCGCAAGGCCGAGATCTATGCCAGGGCCGCCGGTGTGGCGCTCGGCGCGCCGCTCAGCATTTCCGAAGATGGCAGCGCGCCGCCGATGCCCTATCGCAAAATGTCCGCCGGCATGGCGGCATCTGCGCCGGTGGCGCAGGGCGAAGAGACGTTGTCGGTGACGGTGAGCGTGTCCTGGGCGATCAAGGCGAAGGAGTAACGCGTCGTTCCTGCGAAAGCAGGAACCCATACCGCGTGATTTCTCGGTAACGTGCTGTAGCCAAAGCCTGCATTTTGATTGAGTCGGTGGCTATGGGGCCCGGCTCAGCGCTCGCGTTGCTTGCTTGGCCGGGACGACGGGTTTTCTAAACCTCCACCACCTGCCCTGGCTTGAGCGCGACAAAGCGCTCGCGCGGAACGCTGGTTTCGTCGAGTGCGGCATGCAACGCGGTAACCGGCGCGTCGATCGCTTCGTCGGTGAGCTGGAAGGTGCCGTGGTGATTCGCCAGCGCCTGCTCGGCGCCGCAATCGGCCAGCGCCTTGACGGCGTCGGCCGGGTTCATGTGCTGGTCCTTCATGAACCAGCGCGGCTCATAGGCGCCGATCGGGAGGATCGCCAACCGCAGCGGACCATGCTTCGCGGCGACCTTTCGGAAATGCGCGCCGTCGCCATAGCCGGAATCGCAGACGACGTAGATCTTGCCCGCCGGCGTCTCGATCACAAAACTGGCCCACAGCGCCTTGTTGCGATCGAACAGGCCGCGCGCCGTCCAGTGCCGGGTCGGCACCAGCGTTGCCGCGGTGCCGCCGCCGAGTTCGACGCGGTCGTGCCAGTCGAACGCCTCCGCCTTGATGGCGGCGTCGGCGCTGCGCATGGTGAGATCATTGCCGAGCGGCGTAATCACGCGGGGGGCAAATTTCGCAGCGAGTTTCGACAGCGTCGCGAGATCGAGATGATCGTAATGGCCATGCGACACCAGCACGACATCGATCGGCGGCAGCGCGTCGAACGCGATGCCGGGATCGTTGTGCCGCTTCGGCCCGGCAAAACTCACCGGCGAGACGCGCATCGACCACACCGGATCGATCAGGATGTTCAGACCCGAGGTCTGGATCAGCCAGCTGGCGTGGCCGACGAACGACAGGCGGACCTTGTCGCCGTTGACGCGCGGCGGCGGGGTATCGGCATATGAGTTCGGCGCCCATTCCGGCCATTTCGCGCGCTGCCGGTCACCGCCGAACTGCCAGCGCAGCACCTCGGCAAGCGATTTCGGCGGCACGCCGTCGGGATCGAAGAATTGCGTCCCGTCGAAATGGTCGGAGACGGGACCATCGTAGATTTTCATGCGGGACATCCAGACTGACGGCACGCCGATCGCAGCGGCGGTGCCGGCCAAAACCGTGAGAAATCGGCGGCGGGTAAGCTTCATGGTCCCGATTGGCCCCAAAATGCGTGTATCGGCAAGGGGGTGGCGCTTGATCGGGGTTCACGAAACCGCCATTTTGGTCGGGCTTTTCTTGACTTTCCGGGCTCATGGGGGTTTAACCGCCGCAATCCTCGGAAAGACGTTCTTTTCGACCCGCCGCCCGGCCCTGGAGGCCGGAGGTCAACGCCCGACAGCGCGATGCGCCCTCGGGCGCAAAATTGTTTTGGTATAGGCCTTTCTCCGAAAGGCCGTTCTTGGACTTGCGCTGATGTTCGACAATCTGTCGGAAAAACTGGGTGGCATTCTCGATCGGCTGACGGGGCGCGGGGCGCTGTCGGAAGCCGATGTCGATGCCGCGATGCGCGAGGTGCGCCGCGCGCTGCTCGAAGCCGACGTCTCGCTCGACGTGGTCCGCGGCTTCATCGATCGCGTCCGCGAGCAGGCGATCGGCGCCACCGTGGTCAAGTCGGTCACCCCCGGCCAGATGGTGGTGAAGATCGTCCATGACGAACTCGTCGCCACGCTCGGCTCCGAGGGCCAGACCATCGACCTCAACGCCGTGCCGCCGGTCGCCATCATGATGGTCGGCCTGCAGGGCTCCGGCAAGACCACCACCACCGCGAAACTGGCGCGACGCCTGACCCAGCGCGACAAGCGCAGGGTGCTGATGGCCTCGCTCGACATCTACCGCCCGGCAGCGATGGAGCAGCTCGCGGTGCTCGGGCGCGATCTCGATATCCAGACCCTGCCGATCGTGGCCGGCCAGAAGCCCGCGCAAATTGCCAGGCGGGCGCTGGACGCCGCCAAGCTCGGCGGCTACGACGTGGTGCTGCTCGACACCGCCGGCCGCACCACGCTCGACGAAGAAATGATGTCTGAGGCGGCCGAGATCAAATCCGCCGCCAACCCGCATGAAGTGCTGCTGGTCGCGGATTCGCTGACCGGCCAGGACGCGGTCAACCTCGCGCGTTCGTTCGACGAGCGCGTCGGCCTCACCGGCATCGTGCTGACGCGGGTCGACGGCGACGGCCGCGGCGGCGCCGCGCTGTCGATGCGCGCGGTCACCGGCAAACCGATCAAGTTGATCGGCACCGGCGAAAAGACCGATGCGCTGGAAGATTTTCACCCCAATCGGATCGCCGGTCGCATTCTCGGCATGGGCGACGTGGTGTCGCTGGTCGAGAAGGCCGCCGCCAACATCGACGCGGAAAAAGCCGCGCGCACCGCCGAGCGGATGCGCAAGGGCCAGTTCGACCTGTCGGACATGCGCGAGCAATTGCTGCAGATGGCGAATATGGGCGGCATCTCGGGCCTGATGGGCATGATGCCCGGCATCGCCAAGATGAAGAACCAGATCGCCAACGCCGGAATCGACGACAAGATCCTCAAGCGCCAGGTCGCGGTGATCGATTCGATGACCCGGCAGGAGCGCAAGAACCCCGACATCCTGAAGGCCAGCCGCAAGAAGCGCATCGCCGCGGGTGCCGGCCTCAAGGTCGAGGAAGTCAACAAGCTCCTCAAGATGCACCGGAACATGGCCGACATGATGAAGGCCATGGGCCAGGGCAAGCGCGGCCCGATGGCCGGCATCGCGCAGGCCATGGGTTTTGGCGGCGGCGGCATGCCATCGCCCGAGCAGATGAAAGCGCTGGCGGAAAAAATGCCGGGCGGCGCCGGCGGCATGCCCGCGCTGCCGAAGGATCTACCCGCCGGCCTGCGCGCAGGCCTGCCGAATTTGCCGGGGCTCACGGGCCTCAGCGGCAAGCCGACCCTGCCGGGTCTCGGCGGCTTTCCCGGCCTCGGCAAGAAGAAATAATCGCGATCAATCCACTCAACATAAACAGACCCCCGAAGGAGAACTCCATGTCAGTCGTTATCCGCCTCGCCCGCGCGGGCACCAAGAAGCGTCCGGTCTATCACGTCGTCGTCGCCGACTCGCGCTTTCCGCGCGATGGCCGTTTCATCGAGCGTCTCGGCCATTTCAATCCGCTGCTGCCGAAGGACAACGAGACCCGGCTGAAGCTCGACATGGACAAGGTCAAGAGCTGGCTCGCCAAGGGCGCGCAGCCGTCGGACCGCGTGTCGCGCTTCCTCGATGCC
This sequence comes from Bradyrhizobium sp., assembly GCF_030693485.1. GTDB lineage: Bacteria > Pseudomonadota > Alphaproteobacteria > Rhizobiales > Xanthobacteraceae > Bradyrhizobium. The sequence continues at coordinate 29,541 of NZ_JAUYAN010000154.1, forward strand.
GCCGGCGTGGTCAAGCGCGCCGCGCGCAACAACCCGGAAAAGGCGCTGCCGCGCAAGGAGCGCAAGGCCAACGCCGAAGCCGCCGCGACCGCCTCCGCTGCTGCTGCCTCCGCGGCCAAGTCGGCCGCCGCTGCAGCCGCCGCCGCAGCCAAGAAGTAAGCGCGACCACGCGTGGCGATGCCGGCACACATCTGCATCGCCCGCATCGGCGCTCCGCACGGCGTGCGGGGCGCGGTGAAACTGTGGACTTTTACGGAAGACCCGTTTGCGGTGCAGGGTTACGGACCGCTCGTGACGAAAGACGGCGCGCGATCGTTCGAGATCGCGACCGCCCGCGAGGCCAAGGGCCATCTGGTGGCGACGCTGAAAGGCATCGCCACCCGCGAGGATGCCGAACGGCTCAACGGCATCGAACTCTACATCGCGCGCGAAAAACTGCCTGCACCCGACGAGAATGAATATTACCACGCCGACCTGATCGGGCTTGCTGCGGTGACATCCGCGGGCGAGCCGCTCGGCCGCGTCGCCGCGATCCATAATTTCGGCGCCGGCGACATCATCGAAATCGCGCCGCCCAGCGGCCCAACCATGCTGCTGCCGTTCACCAATGCCATCGTGCCGACGGTGGACCTCGCCGGCGGACGCGTGGTGATCGAACTGCCCGGTGAGATTATCGGCGACGAGCCAGACACCAGCCCCTCGGAACGTCGTCCCCGCAAAAGCGGGGACCCATAGCCACCGTGGTTTGTCGTAACATCGGATGGTGCGGCAGCTTGGGACAACACTGACAATTGTGGTTATGGGTCCCGGCTCGCGCTTCGCTTGGCCGGGACGACGAAGAGTTTATCGGGACTGACATGGCCATCACTCACAGACCTTGGCGCGCCACCGTGCTTACGCTGTTTCCGGACATGTTCCCGGGTCCGCTCGGCGTCAGCCTGGCGGGCAAGGCGCTGGCGTCAGGGTTGTGGGCGCTGGAGGCGCGGGACATCCGGGCCTCGGCCACCGACCGCCACCGCAGCGTCGACGACACCCCGGCCGGCGGCGGGCCCGGCATGGTGCTGCGCGCCGACGTGCTGGCGGACGCCATCGACGCCGCCGATATCACCCCGGATCGGCCAAAGCTGCTGATGAGCCCGCGGGGTCGGCCATTGACCCAGTCGCGGGTCGTGGAACTGGCTGCCGGGCCCGGGCCGCTGATCGTCTGCGGCCGGTTCGAGGGCATCGACCAGCGGGTGATCGAGGCCCGCCGGCTCGAGGAGGTTTCAATCGGGGATTACGTGCTGTCGGGCGGCGAAATCGCCGCTTTGGCGCTGATCGACGCCTGTGTCCGGCTGCTGCCCGGCGTGATGGGCAAGCTCGCCTCCGGCGAGGACGAGAGTTTTTCCGATTTCCTGCTGGAATACCCGCAATATACCCGCCCGCAGGAGTTCGAGGGCCGGCCGATCCCGGAAATCCTGACGTCCGGCGACCATGCCAAGGTGGCGGCGTGGCGGCGGGCCGAAGCCGAGGCCCTGACCAGGGCGCGGCGGCCGGATTTGTGGGCCGCCAGACTGGCCCCGACAGGGATTGGCCAAACGCGCCCAAAAAACACGACGGACGGGTGACAAGGCCCGGCCTTTGCCGTATAGGAGCGCCAAATCCGCGCAATGGCAGGATAGATGGACGTTCGCGCAGCCCGCGCCCTTGCAGGCTGGGGCGCGCCGCCGATGGAGATTTTCAAGATGAACCTCATTCAAGAGCTCGAAAAAGAGCAGTTCGACCGGCTTTCCGCCAGCAAGGTCATTCCGGAATTCGGGCCCGGCGACACCGTGATCGTCAACGTCAAGGTGGTCGAAGGCGACCGCTCGCGCGTGCAGGCCTATGAAGGCGTCTGCATCGGCCGCTCCGGCGGCGGGCTCAACGAGAGCTTCACCGTTCGCAAGATTTCCTACGGCGAAGGCGTCGAGCGCGTGTTCCCCGTGATGTCGCCGATGATCGACTCGATCACCGTGGTGCGCCGCGGCAAGGTGCGTCGCGCCAAGCTGTATTACCTGCGCAACCTGCGCGGCAAGTCGGCCCGCATCGTCGAGAAGAAGACCGAGCGCCCCGAGAAGGCCCCGAAGGTCGCCGCCGCGAAGTAATCCAGGTCATTCCCCTGCATGGAGATGTGACGAAAAGCGCGGGGGTTGGCCCCCGCGCTTTTTTGTTGCGGCATGCCGATCCAGGCCTTCCGCCGCCTCATCGATTCATTGTCGCGATGCCCGGCGCCGTGCTAGAAATTTAACATGGCTCCAGATCAGACCAGCTTCCTATGCCGCCTCGCCGCACGGATCGTGATCGACGATCGCTCGCGCCTGCCTGGCCGCTTCTTCGGACGGTTCACGACCTCCGCGACGTCGGAACTTTAAACGCGCGCTCTGATGTTCGTTTGATTGCGCGTAGCCGCGCTCACCTGCTCACCTGAATTTTCCTTTGGAGCTGACGCTCATGTCCAAACCGACCACGCTGTACGACAAGATCTGGGACGACCATCTGGTTCACGAGGCCGACGACGGCACCTGCCTGCTGTATATCGACCGCCATCTGGTTCACGAGGTCACCTCGCCGCAGGCTTTTGAAGGCCTGCGCAGCACCGGCCGCAAGGTTCACGCGCCCGAGAAGACGCTGGCCGTGGTCGATCACAACATCCCGACCACCGACCGCTCGAAACCCAATCCGGATCCGGAGAGCATCGAGCAGATGAAGGTGATGGCCGACAACGCCAGGGAATTCGGAATCACCTATTACAACGAGCACGACAAGCGCCAGGGTATCGTGCACGTCATCGGCCCCGAGCAGGGCTTTACGCTGCCCGGCACCACCATCGTCTGCGGCGACAGCCACACCTCGACGCATGGCGCGTTCGGCGCGCTGGCGCACGGCATCGGCACCTCCGAGGTCGAGCACGTGCTGGCGACGCAAACCCTGATCCAGAAGAAGGCCAAGAACATGCGCGCCGTCGTCGACGGCGTCCTGCCCGACGGCGTCACCGGCAAGGACATCATCCTGGCTATCATCGGCGAGATCGGCACCGCCGGCGGCACCGGCTATGTGCTGGAGTATACCGGCGACGCGATCCGCGCGCTGTCGATGGAAGGCCGCATGACGGTCTGCAACATGTCGATCGAGGGCGGCGCCCGCGCCGGCCTGATCGCGCCGGATGAAAAGGCGTTCGAATATCTGAAGGGCCGCCCGATGTCGCCGAAGGGCGAAGCCTGGGACGCCGCGATGCGCTACTGGGACACGCTGCGCAGCGACGAGGGCACGCATTTCGATCACCAGATCCGGCTCGATGCGGCCAAGCTGCCGCCGATCGTGACCTGGGGCACCTCGCCCGAGGACGTGGTGTCGATATCCGGCTTCGTGCCGGACCCGGACCAGATCGCCGACGAAGCCAAGCGGCTGTCAAAGCATCGCGCGCTGAAATATATGGGCCTGACCGCCGGCACCAAAATCACCGACATCAAGCTCGACCGCATCTTCATCGGTTCCTGCACCAACGGCCGGATCGAGGATCTTCGCGCGGCGGCGAAAGTCGTGGACGGCAAGACCGTGAACGCCAATCTCAGCGCCATGATCGTGCCGGGCTCCGGAATCGTGAAGGAGCAGGCGGAAGCCGAAGGCCTCGACAAGATCTTCATCAAGGCCGGCTTCGAATGGCGCGAGCCGGGCTGCTCGATGTGTCTGGCCATGAACCCCGACAAGCTCTCGCCCGAAGAGCGCTGCGCCTCGACCTCGAATCGCAATTTCGAGGGCCGTCAGGGATTCAAGGGCCGGACCCATCTGGTGTCGCCGGCGATGGCGGCGGCGGCGGCGATCGCCGGGCATTTTGTCGATATCAGGGAATGGCGGTAAAGCGCCGCTTGATCAGGGGGTGGCGGTAAACCGCCACGTGATCGGGATGTGGCGGTAAACCGCCACTTGCCTCAACCCTGACATATCCCTGAAACCTCTCGTTAAAGAACCGGGAGCAGACTGGCTCCTTGCGGAGATGGACTTCGCGAGGAGAGCGGACTGTGGCCGACAAGCCGGTATTCGTCGATCTGATCAGCGAGGCGACGCGCCAGGTGCGGCGTCGCATCGTGCGGCAGGCCGTGGCGCCGGAGGCCAAGCAGGAATCGCGGCTCGCGCACCGGCCGAACGGGATGGCGCATTGGCGGGTGCAGACGTTCACGCCATGGAAGCTCAAGCCCTGGAACTGGAAAGACTGGGATTGAGCCGGAGATCATCGCAGGAGATACAAGTCAGGCACCCAAGCGGGCGCCTGACTCATTTCAGCCAACAGTTCGAGTCTCACCAATACCGGTAGCCCAAGTGATGCCACGGGCGATAACGGCAGATCTTGCGCGGGCCGTAATAGGTCCAGACCACCTTGCAGAACCTGCGCGGGTAATATTGGCGCTGCGGATAGTAAACCGGCGCGTAGCCGTAGTAGCGCGGGCGGAAATGGTGGCGATGATGGAAGTGGGCGCGCCGCGGTCCGACATGATGATGCCGCACAATTCCCGGCGCGGCGAAACGGTAGCCGCCGCCACGATGGAGTGCCGGGCCTGCACGAAAACCACCGCCGCGAAAACCACCACCGCCTCCGCCCCGGAAACCACCACCATGACCGCGGCCACCCCTGACTTCCGTTGTCAGTCCGTCCAGGGCATGTTTCGCGGCCGGTGCAGCGCCGGGATTGATCAGCGACAAGGCCTCGGCGCGCTGGCCCATCGCGGTCACGAGCAGCAGCATGGTTGCCACCGAAAAACCGAAGCTGCGAATGGCGCGCCTGGGATCTGGAAAATTCAGCATGCGTGAGATCTCCCCGAATGGGTGTCGCGGGCGGCCATGCAGCGGCCTGCCCTTCGGCACGTTCATTTGATCGCTCCCGATATCAGATTATGTTTGGCGACGTGAACGCGCCATGAACGTGCTGCGTACGCAATCCGCAGGCGAGGCAAAGGCACGCTTGCGACTTGCCGACCCTAGCGGCTTGCGATCACCACCACCCCGGCGCGAAGCCGAAACCAAATGTGAACGGCGCCGGCACGGAATAAGGATAAGGCCGATAGTAATAGGGCCTGGCGTAATAACGGGGCTGGGGCCGGTCATACGTCCGGATGCCATGGTGCTGATAACGCCGATGGTAACGCCGCGCGCTGAAGTCGGTCGCACGCTCCGCGTCCGCCGTTTGCATCGCCGGTTTCGCCGGAGCAGCTGTCGCGATCGGAGCGCCAGCGGCCAGGGTTATTGCTACGGCTGTCGTAACGATGGCCGCCCCGATCCACCTCTTCATGACTAGCCGGGCCGCCAATAGCAGTTCATGCGCGGCGTGATTACGGTGCCGCTCGGCCGATATTCCTGCACATAGGTCGCGGTGCAGTCGCGCACCGCGTTACGACCGGGATTGTATTGGGGATAGACCGGCGGCCGCCACTCCTGCCGCGGATAGACCAGCACGCGACGGATCACGCGACGCCGCTGCTGTGCCGACATATCGGTCGGAGCTGCCTGCGCCGTCCGCATTCCCGGCGGCGCGGTTTGCGCCTGCGCGACCGCCCCGGACATCAAGAGCCCGACAAAAGCAGCCGATACCGCCGCCATCACAATCCGCATCATCAAGCCTCGACCCTGTTGGTGGCCGCAACGTCTCCGATTGCCGCGCCGAGGTCAACTCATCGGAGCCACAAAACCGGTAGGCACGTTGGGGGTACCCGCGTTAAACAGGCCCAATGTGGACCACAGCACGAGCGCCGTCGCTGGCCGAGATGGAAGCCATGGCGCATGAGGTTTTCGAGCGCCTGCCCAGGGGATTTCGCGCCTTGTGCGAGGGCGTGATCCTGCGCGTCGACGATTTCCCGACCGACGAGGTGCTGGAGGAAATGAAGGCGGAAAGCGAATTCGATCTGCTCGGCCTGTTTCAGGGCGTCGGACTGCCGTTCCGCAGCAATAACGACATCGCCCAGTTGCCCAACATGGTCTGGCTCTACCGCCGCCCGATCCTGGACTACTGGGCCGACCATGAGGAGACGCTGGGCCATATCGTCCGCCATGTGCTGATTCACGAGATCGGCCACCATTTCGGGCTCTCCGACGATGATATGGAGGCGATCGAGGCGCAGGTCGATTAGGGCCTTGTCAGGCGATTTTCGCTTTAATGCCTGACGCATTCGCGATAAACCATTCGACGAACCCAAACCCTGGCCGAGAAGTGCAACCGATGGACAAGTTCACCACGCTGGAAGGCGTCGCGGCGCCCCTGAAGATCATCAATGTCGACACCGACATGGTGATCCCGAAGCAGTACCTGAAGACCATCAAGCGCACCGGCCTCGGCAAGGGACTGTTCTCGGAACAGCGCTACAAGGACGACGGCAGCGAGAACCCGGATTTCATCCTCAACAAGCCGGCCTACCGCAGCGCCAAAATCCTCGTCGCCGGCGATAATTTCGGCTGCGGTTCGAGCCGCGAGCACGCGCCATGGGCGCTGCTGGATTTCGGCATCCGTTGCGTGATCTCGACCTCGTTCGGCGACATCTTCTACAACAACTGCTTCAAGAACGGCATTCTGCCGATCCGCGTCACCCAGGACGACCTCGACAAATTGTTCGACGATGCCGAGCGCGGCGCCAATGCGACGCTGACCGTCGATCTCGCCAAACAGGAAATCCGCGGCCCCGACGGCGGCACGGTGAAGTTCGAGATCGACCCGTTCCGCAAGCACTGCCTGATGAACGGCCTCGACGACATCGGCCTCACCATGGAAAAGAAGGCCTCGATCGACGCCTATGAGGAAAAGGCCAAAACCGCGCGCGCCTGGGCCTGATCTTCCCGCGAGCACACATGCTCGCGCGAGCACCCGCTCGAAAGCGCTCCGGAAGGTGACGTGAATGCTGCCCGACGTCGTCACCTTCTGGCATGGCCCGCTCGATCGGCTGCGCCAGACCTGCCTGAGGTCGCAGGTCGCGGCCGGCCACAACGTCACCGTCTACAGTTTCGATCCGCTGCCGGGCCTGCCCGACGGCGTCGGCAACGCCGAGGCCGAAGCGGTCCTGCCGCACGCCTTCTCCGAAAGGCTTCGCCCGCCGCAACCGGACGGCAGCTGGCGCGACTGGACCACATTACAATTCTCGGATTTTTTCCGGATGCGGCTGATGGCGCAGCGCGCCGGGCTGTGGCTCGATGCCGACGTGCTGCTGCTGCGGCCGGTCGGGATCGATCCCGCGAAGCCGTTGTTTGCCTGGGAAAGGCCGCGCCAACTCGGCAACTCGGTGCTCTATCTGCCGCCGAACGACGCCATCGTCGTGGCGTTCGAGCAACTGATGCAGCAGGACGAATTGACGCCGGACTGGCTGGCGCTGCGGCACCGCCTGATCTTCGGCTTGCGCAAGCTGCGCGGCAAATCGAACCGGCTCGCCGATATTCGCGTCGCGATCTTTGGGCCCGCGGCGCTGACCGCGCTGGCCGCGCGCAGCGGCGAACTCGGCTACGCGTTGCCGAAGAAATCGTTCTACGCCGTTCACGCCGAACCGACGCGCTTCTTCGACCCCTCGGATTTTTCGGCCCTGATCAGCGATCCCGACATAACAGGGCTGCATATTTCGCCGAAAGGCCGCGGCAGCCAGCCGCCGCTGCCCGGCAGCCTCTATGCATGGGCGGTGGAGCGGTTTGGGGCTTGAGCGCATCGCCCTCCCCTTCGAGGAGGGTAAGCGTCCCCCCGGCCTGTTTGATCTACCGCAACGACCCTTTCCCGGTTTGCGCTCATATGGGTGAAATTCTGCCAGCTAGCGGAGGCACCCATGACGGCCCACGAGCACCCGTTTCCCCGCGTCGAAGCGCTGATCAATACGTTTTCCGATTGGCTGAGACACCGGCGGGACCTCAGCGAGGTCCGCCGGATGGACACCACCGAATTCGACCGCATCGCCGGCGATCTGCGGGTATCTCCCGGCGAACTCGATACGCTGGTCCGGCGGGGGCCGCATGCCGCGGACGAATTGCCCAAGCTGCTCAAGGCCCTCGGCATCAATGAAGCCGATCTGGCGCGGACCGAGCCTCTGGTGCTGCGCGATATGGAGCGCGTCTGCGCCATGTGCGCGAGCAAGAAGCAATGCGACCGCGATCTCGCCGCCGGCACTTCGGCCGAGCATTATGAGGGATATTGCCTCAACGCGCCCACCATCGAGAGCCTTGACCAGCCGGTGAAGCCGTAAGGCTGGCGGCGAACGGCAGCGGATCAGTCAAGATGACGCGCACGATCTGGATACGCATCGTGCTGGCCGCCGCGATCGCGCTGGCGGCATTGCTCTTCATCCGGCTGCACAATGCCAGCGGCGCATCCACCGACAGCGCGGGATATCGCCTGGCCGCCGCCTGGTGCAGGGATTGTCACTCGATCGAGGCGGCGACCGCGGGGGCCAGCCGTGGCCCGCCGGATTTCACCGCGATCGCCAACCGGCACGCGACCACAGCGCTTTCGCTGAGAGTTTTCCTTCAAACCAGCCATCCAAGCATGCCGAATATCATCCTCAGGCCGGATGAGAGCGACAGTCTCGTGAACTACATCCTGAGCCTGAAGCGGGACTGACGCCCGCTACGGCTGCGCCATCGCCGCGATCGCGTCTGATATAGCGATGGTGCGCCGGGCCATGTCGGCGTGCAGCCGCTCCACCATCTGGCCGTCGAGCGAGATCGCGCCGCGCGCGGCGTTCTCAGGCCGCTCGAACGCGGCGATGATCTTGCGGGCGTGCGCGACTTCCTCCGCCGGCGGCGTGAAGATCGCATTGCAGGCCTCGATCTGGCCGGGATGGATCAGGGTCTTGCCGTCGAAACCGAGATCGCGGCCCTGCGCGCATTCCTGGCCGAAGCCGTCGACATTGCTGAAATCGCTGTAGGGTCCGTCGAGAATTTCGAGACCGTGGGCGCGGGTGGCGAGGATGCAGTGGGTGATCATCGGGACCATCGCCGCGCGCCCCGGCAGCATCTTGATCCGCGTCTCGCGCGAAATATCGTTCGGCCCGAACACGAAGCCGGCCAGCCGCACCTCGCGCGCCGCGGCGGCGAGCTGCTCGGCATGCAGCACCGCGCGCGACGTCTCGATCATGGCCCAGACCCGGATCGACACGTCCGCGTTGATGGCGCTGAGACGATCGGCGATGGTGGCGAGATCCTCGACGCTGGAAATCTTCGGCACCAGAATGCCGTCCGGCCGCGCCTTGCCGGCCATCGCGACGTCATCGATCCACCACGGCGAATCCAGCGCGTTGACGCGGATCAGCACCTCGCGCCGGCCGAACCCCCTGGCGGCGACGGCGGCGGCGATCTGATCGCGCGCCATCGCCTTGGCGTCCGGCGCCACCGAATCCTCGAGATCGAGGATGAGGCCGTCAGCGTGGAGATTCCGGGCTTTTTCCAGCGCCCGCGCATTCGACCCCGGCATGAACAGCAGGCTGCGGCGCGGACGGATCATGGCCGGGTCCCTTCAACTTTCGATTTTCCCGCGATAACATTTCGGTAGAGCCTCCGAAAGGCTTGTTCCCGTCAGCGCCATATGGTTAGCAACCCGCATGTCATTCCCGAAACATCTGATCGAAGGCTACCGGACCTTCACCTCGCAACGGCTGCCGACCGAGCAGTCGCGCTACCGCGAACTTTCCGAGCGCGGCCAGTCGCCCGCGGTGATGGTGATCGGCTGCTGCGATTCCCGGGTATCGCCGGAAGTGATCTTCGACGCCGGTCCCGGCGAATTGTTCGTGGTGCGCAACGTCGCCAATCTGGTGCCGGTCTATCAGCCCGATGGCGGCGCCCATGGCGTTTCAGCGGCGCTGGAATATGCGGTCAACGTGCTGCGCATCAAGCACATCGTGGTGCTCGGCCATGCCCAATGCGGCGGCATCCGCGCCTTCATCGACGATATCGAGCCGCTGTCACCAGGCGACTTCATCGGCCGCTGGATGGCGATGTTCATCAAGCCCGGCGAGGTGGTCGAGCAGCGCGAGCGCGAATCGAGGCAGGAATTCATCATCCGGATCGAGAAGGCCGCGATCCATCGCAGCCTGGAGAACCTGATGACGTTTCCGTTCGTGCAGACGCTGGTGAACAAGGGCGAGTTGAACCTGCACGGCGCCTATTTCGGCGTCGCCGAAGGCTCGCTGTTCCTGCTCGATCAGGAGGCGAAGGAATTTCACAGCGTGGGGACAGATCCGGCGGAGTGAATGCTCTTTTCCCTCTCCCCTTGTGCGAGAGGGTGGATCGAATGCGCATAGCGCATTCGAGACGGGTGAGGGGTTGGCTCAGCGAACGGACTGCTCGCGGATAAAAACCCCTCATCCGGCGCTTCGCGCCACCTTCTCGCACAAGGGGAGAAGGAAGAAGCAGCGCCTATATTCAGACGTTACGCGGCCTACTTCTTCGCGCTGATCAGCTTGCGGTTGATCAGACATTCGGCGATCTGGACCGCGTTCAGCGCCGCGCCCTTGCGCAGATTGTCCGACACGCACCACAGCACCAGACCGTTCTCCACCGTGGGATCGGTGCGGATGCGGCTGATATAGGTGGCGTCCTCGCCGGCGGCTTCATAGGGGGTGACGTAGCCGCCGGGTTCGTGCTTGTCGATCACCAGGCAGCCCGGCGCGTTGCGCAGGATGTCGCGCGCCTCGTCGGCCGAGATCGGATTCTCGAACTCGATGGTGACGGCCTCGGAATGGCCGACGAACACCGGCACCCGCACGCAGGTCGCGGTCAGCTTGATTTTGGGATCAAGAATCTTCTTGGTCTCCATCATCATCTTCCACTCTTCCTTGGTGTAGCCGTCCTCCATGAACACGTCGATCTCGGGGATCACATTGAAGGCGATACGCTTGGGGAATTTCTTGTTGATCAATTCGCTGTTGGTGTAGACCGCCTTGGTCTGCGAAAACAGCTCGTCCATGGCGTCCTTGCCGGCGCCCGACACCGACTGATAGGTCGAGACCACGACGCGCTTGATGACGGCGTGATCGTGCAGCGGCTTCAGCGCCACCACGAGCTGCGCGGTTGAGCAGTTCGGGTTGGCGATGATGTTCTTTTTGGTGAAGCCCGCGACCGCATCCGCGTTGACCTCGGGCACGATCAGCGGCACGTCCGGATCCATCCGCCACGCCGAGGAATTGTCGATCACCACCGCGCCGGCGGCGCCGATCTTCGGCGACCATTCCTTCGACACCGCGCCGCCCGCCGACATCAGGCAGATATCGACGTCGGAGAAATCGAAATGCTCGAGCGCCTTGCACTTCAGGGTGCGGTCGCCATAGGACACTTCGACGCCCATGCTGCGGCGTGAGGCCAGCGCCACCACCTCGTCAGCCGGGAATTTGCGTTCGTCCAGAATGTTGAGCATTTCCCGCCCGACATTGCCGGTCGCTCCGACCAGCGCGACTTTGTAACCCATCGTTCACTCTCCGACGAAAAATGCTCACCCGCCGCTTGATGCGGAAAGGGAAGAGGCAGCGCTTCTATGCGAGAAACGCCCACAAGACAACGTTACACCGTGTGCCCGGGCGTTTGATGCAATCGTTTTTGGCTTCCCCTGCCAACTCATATTACGCGAACAGGATACATCCGGCGCTGACCAGCTTTGCCGATGAATGTTGCGGCATGCTGGCGCGCCTGATTGCCTATGTGGGGACACTGGCGCTGCTTGCCATCGTCGGTGTCCATCTGTGGGACCGGTTGCCCGACATTGCCGATCCCGGGCCGGCGGCGCAGGCGGGCTGGAGCGCGGCCTCGCGCTCGCACCCGGCGTTTGCCATCAGCCAGATTGATTCGCCCGACAAAACAGAGACTTATGAGGTTCTTCGGCATCCCGCAGGCGGCCGCAAGGATGTCTTGCGCTGGGGGCCCGCCGGCGTATGGCCGCTAGCCGAGCTCGAAATCTATCGCTTCGGTGCGGAAATGGGCCAATCGGACCCTGTCACGGCCGAACTCGCCGCACGCATGGGGGTTCAAAGCCCCTCCGATCTCGAAGCCGCCGGCGTCATCGACAGCAAATTCGGCCATGTCACGCTGCTCCGCCCCGCCGACGGCGCGCGTTCCTGCCTGGGCTTCTTCAGGCGTATCGACGAACCCGGCCTGCAGATCTCCGGCTGGTCATGTCAAAGCGAGACCGTGCCGGCACGGCGCGCCGCGATCTCCTGCATGCTGAACCGGCTGGTGCTGCTGACGGCCGCAAATGATCCGAAACTGGTCGAATTGTTCGCCCCCGCCGAACTCCGGCGCAGCGCCTGTACCAGCGCCACGTCAGCCGTATCGGCGGATTGGGTGACCGCCGCGCAAAACCCGCTTCTGCGCGGCAGGCTGTAAGTTGTGCCTTCTGCCAAGGCGTTGGTTTTTATGAAACTTTTTAGCTCAACCCGGCATTATTGTGACGGGGTGTGGCCCAATTGACCTAGCGACGATATACCCGGAGCGGCTAGAATGGCTGCAAATCGGATATGGCGGTCCGGCCGCCCGTGAGGACCTGATGACCCTGAAATTCCCTGCCGCCACCAAGTTCGCGGCGATGTTTGCCGCAGCCGCCATCGTCGCCATCGGCTTTGACGTCACTTCGGCTGATGCGCAGACCCGTTACGACCGCGACGGCCGGCCCTATTACGGCAAGCAGGGCCCGAACCGTTCCTACCAGCAGGGCCCACGCACGCGCGTCTACGTCACCACGCGCTCCTGGCTCGATGCCGGCACCGAAGTGCTGCCCGGCGACCGCAAGTTCCAGGACTACGCGTTCCCGCCGGCGCTCGGCTATCCCTCGTTCGCCCGCGAGAACCTGAACCGCCCGATCGACCGCCACCCGCTGAATCCGCCGTCGGACATGGGCGGCTATCCGCAGCGCTTCCCGCTGTATTGATTTTCAACGTCTTTGCCGCGAAGGCGCGCATGTTGCCGCTCGAAATGGATCTCGGTGGCGCGACGGCTGACAGTCGGTCCCCTCTCCCGCTTGCGGGGGAGGGGTAGGGTGGGGGCTGCCTCATCCCCACGCCTCGACCTCGCAGTTGCCGATAGACCCCCACCCCGGCCCTCCCCCGCAAGCGGGAGAGGGGGAAGAAAGGTCGCGGCTTACGCGTGCAGCGCCTGCAGCTCTTTCAGGATCGCCTCGCCCATCTGCGTCGTGTTCACCGCAATGGTGCCTTCCGACTTGATGTCGGCGGTGCGCAGGCCTTTGGCCAGCACCGCGGCGATGGCGGCATCCAGCTTGTCGGCGAGTTCGCCCATGTCGAACGAATAGCGCAGCGCCATTCCGAACGAGGCGATCATCGCGATCGGATTGGCCGCGCCGGTGCCGGCGATGTCAGGCGCCGAGCCGTGCACCGGCTCGAACAGCGAGCGGCGCTTTTTGGTCTTGACGTCGATCTCGCCGAGCGAGGCCGAGGGCAGCATGCCGAGCGAACCCGTCAGCATTGCCGCGATATCCGAGAGCATGTCGCCGAACAGATTGTCGGTGACGATGACGTCGAACTGCTTCGGCCATTTGACCAGGTTCATGCCGCCGGAATCGGCCAGCTGATGCTCGAGCTCCACATCCTTGTACTCGCGGGCATGCACCTGGGTCACGACCTCGTTCCACAGCACGCCCGACTTCATGACGTTGCGCTTTTCCATCGAGGTCAGCTTGTTGCGACGCTTGCGCGCCAGATCGAACGCGACGCGGGCGATGCGCTCGATCTCGTAAGTGTCGTAGACCTGCGTATCGATGGCGCGCTTCTGGCCGTTGCCGAGATCGGTGATGGTTTTCGGCTCGCCGAAATAGACCCCGCCGGTGAGCTCGCGCACGATCATGATGTCGAGGCCCTCGACCACCTCGCGCTTCAGGCTCGAGGCGTCCGCCAGCGCCGGATAGCACACCGCCGGGCGCAGATTGGCGAACAGCGCGAGTTCCTTGCGCAGCCGCAACAGCCCGGCTTCGGGCCGCGCGTCATAGGGCACGCCGTCCCATTTCGGCCCGCCGACCGCGCCGAAAATCACCGCATCGGCGGCCATCGCCATCGCCATGGTGGCGTCGGTGATGCTCTGCTGGCTGGCGTCATAGGCCGAGCCGCCGACCAGCCCCTGCTCGGTCGAGAAACTCGCGATGCCCTGCGCATTGAGCCAGTCGATCAGGCGTTTCACCTCCGCCATCACTTCGGGGCCGATGCCGTCGCCGGGGAGAAGCAGCAGTTTATGGGTCGCCATGGTCGTTCCTCATCCAATTCCGCGCGGGAGTGCTAATGCGCCCGGGGCGGATTGGCAAGGCAGCTCCAGTCAGCGACAATTCGCTTTACGATCAAGCCCGCCCACAAGACGGACCTCATGACCCTGGCCATCCTGTTTGCCTTCGCGTCCGCGGCCTGCCTCGGCGCGGGCGTGGTCACGACGCAGTTCGGGCTGCGCAGCGTCGAGCCGCTCTCGGGCGCCGCAATCAGCGTCCCCAGCTTCGCGCTGCTGTTTCTGCTGCTGTCGCCGCTGCTGCTGTACGGCGAGCCCGTGGTGTGGCGCGGGGTGCCTGTCTTCGTCGCCATCGGGCTGGTTTTCCCGGCGCTGCTGACCCTGATGACCTTTGCGTCCAACCGCGCGCTGGGGCCTGTGGTCACCTCGACCCTCGGCAATCTCGCGCCGCTGTTCGCGGTGGCGCTGGCCGTCGTCGTGCTGCAGGAGCCGCTGCGGAGCCTGCAGTTCGCGGGTCTTGTGCTCGCGGTGAGCGGGGCCGTGATCATCACCGTGACGCGCCCGCGGGACTTCGGGAGCTGGCGGACCTGGGCGCTGCTGCTGCCGCTCGGCGGCGCGGTGCTGCGCGGCGTCATCCCGCCGGTGGTCAAGCTGGGGCTTGAAGTCTGGCCCAGCCCGCTGTGGGCCTGCCTGATCGGCTACGTGATGTCGTCGCTGGTCGTGCTGACCGTCCAGCGCGTCCGGCGGGGAAGTTTCGTGGTGGCCGCGCCAAGGTCCGGCCGGCTGTGGTTTGCCGTGACGGGGATCCTCAATGGGCTGAGCGCGCTCACCCTGTTTGCCGCCGTGCGTCACGGGCCGATTACGCTGGTGGCGCCGCTGGTGGCGGTCTATCCGCTGGTGACCGTACTGCTGAGCGCCGTCATGCTGCGTCAGGTGCTGATCACGGCCCGGATCGTCGCCGGAACCGCGCTGACGGTGGCGGGCGTAGCATTGGTGCTGATCGGGTAAGGGGTGCGCGAAGTTCGCCCCCAACCAGAAATATCGAAAACAACCCCATGTACAGTACGGGGGCCGCCGGAATGGGGTGCTCTTCCCCACGCGGCATTGCGCGGTTGGCAAGTCACCATTGCCGCCCGCGCGCCTGTGCAACGGCCGTCTGGCCTGCCAGAATGCCGGCCAGCCGGAGTAACCCCTTGCACGCCCCCGACCGCCCCTCGGCGCCTGCGCATCCCGCGCGGCTGATCCTCGTTTTGTCGCTGGCGCCCACGGTCGGTCTCGGCATCGGCCGTTTCGCCTATTCGCTGGTGCTGCCGGACATGCGCGACGCGCTGATCTGGTCGTATTCGGCCGCGGGTTTCATGAACACCATCAACGCCGCCGGCTATCTCGCCGGCGCGCTGCTGGCGTCGCGCCTGATCCGGCGTTTTGGACTGGCGGCGACGGTGCGCTGGGGGACGCTGGCCTGCGTGGTCTCGCTGGCGCTGTGCGCCATCTCGGGCAATTTCGTCGTTCTGAGCCTTGCCCGGTTGCTGGCCGGCCTCGGCGCCGCAGCCGGATTCGTCGGTGGCGGCGCCTTGGCGGCGACGATCGCCCAAACACGCCCCGAGCGGGCGAATTTCCTGCTCAGCCTGTTCTACGCCGGACCGGGGATCGGTATCCTCGCATCCGGACTGGTGGCGCCGTTCGTGCTGCAGGCGTTCGGGCCGGGTTCGTGGTGGATCGTGTGGTGGGCGATGACGCTGCTCGCGGCCGCCATGACCGTTCCGTTGCTGCTGGCAC
Organism: Bradyrhizobium sp.; assembly: GCF_030693485.1. Classification (GTDB taxonomy): domain Bacteria; phylum Pseudomonadota; class Alphaproteobacteria; order Rhizobiales; family Xanthobacteraceae; genus Bradyrhizobium. The sequence continues at coordinate 45,501 of NZ_JAUYAN010000154.1, forward strand.
CGATCAGCACCACCGCCGGCGTCGCCGATGCGGCCGCCGCCCCCTTTGCGATCCGGCCGGTGCTGATCTATCTCGCCGGCTACTTCCTGTTCGGCGCCGGCTATATCGCCTACATGACCTTCATGATCGCCTATGTGCGCGACGCCGGCGGCGGCGCCGCGGCGCAGAGCGCGTTCTGGAGCCTGATCGGGCTCAGCGCCTTCGCAACGCCCTGGGTGTGGCGCCGCGTGCTGGCGCTCGACCGCGGCGGGCTTTCCACCACCCTCATTCTCGGCGTCAACGCGATCGGCGCGGCGTTGCCGATCTTCGGACATTCGCCGCTGCTGCTGGGGATATCGGCGCTGGTATTCGGCGTCGCGTTCTTTGCCGTGGTGGGATCGACCACCGCCTTCGTCCGCCTCAACTATCCGCCGGCGGCGTGGCCGACCGCGATCGCGGCGATGACCATCGCCTTCGGCATCGGCCAGACGCTCGGACCGATCGCGGTCGGCGCCATCACCGATGCATTTGGCAGCCTCTCTTATGCGCTCAACGTCTCGGCGGCGATGCTGGCGGTCGGCGCGGTGGCGACGGCGTTTCAGCCCAGGCTGGCGCGTCGATCATGACAATGAAATTTGCTGCGCCCAGCCCTGACGCCACAAACGACCGCTTCCTCACCGGCCTGCTCGGCGCGCCGATCGCGCATTCGGCTTCGCCTGCCATGCATGAACGCGCTGCCGCAGCGCTTGGCCTGCATTGTCATTATCAGCTGATCGAGGTCGCCGATGCCGGGCGCGAAGAGCTCAAGGTATTGCTCGACGGCGTCAGGCGGCTGGGTTTCGCCGGCATCAACGTCACCTTCCCCTACAAGGAGGCCGTGCTCGATCTGCTCGACGAATTGTCGCCGCGCGCCGCCCTGATCGGTGCGGTCAATACCGTCATTGTTCGCGACGGCAGGTTGATCGGCCACAACACCGATGCGACCGGTTTCGCGCGCGCCGTCGCCGAACTCGTCACCACCTCCTCGCATGACGCCATCGCCGTGATCGGCGCCGGCGGCGTCGGCAAGGCGATTGCCTTTGCGCTGGCCGGGCTCGGCGTGCGCGAATTGCGCATTTTCGACAGCGACCGCGCCAGGGCCGTAGCACTGGCCGCCCGGCTCGATGGCCAGACCAGCGCAAGCGTTGCCGATAGCGTCGAGGATGCGCTGCGCGGCGTGGCGGGCGTGGTCAATGCATCCCCGGTCGGGATGCTGCCAAGCGTCGGTACGCCGGTTCCCGAACCGCTGCTGCATGCCGGGCTATGGGTCGCCGACGCGGTGTATTCACCGCTCTGGACGCCGCTGTTGACCGCCGCCAAAGCCAAGGGCGCCCGGGTGATGACCGGCCGCGATCTCGCGATCTATCAGGCTGCCGACGCGTTCGAACTGTTCACGGGACACGCGCCTGACATCGCCGAGCTGGGAATAGCGTTCGACGGCGTGATGGCAAAAAGATAGCCCGCTGCATAGCCGGTAAGCGGCTCTTCTCCCCTCCTCCCGCGCGCCCTTGCGCGTGGTGGGGAGGGGAGAAGAAAGATGAGCCCTCAGCTCCCGCTGAACGAATTATAGCCCTGGTCTTCCCAGAAGCCGCCCTTGTAGTCGTTGGTGACTTCCATCGAGACCACGTATTTCGGATTCTTGAAGCCGAGCTTGGTCGGCACCCGGATCTTCATCGGGAAGCCATAGGCCCGGGGCAGGATTTCGTCGCCGAACTTGAAGGTCATCTGGGTCTGCGGGTGCAGCGCGGAGGCCATGTCGAGCGGCGAGTTGTAGCCATCGACGTCGGCGCACTGGAACCAGCAATATTTGGCGCGGGTGTCGGCGCCGATTATCTTAAGGAAATCGCGCAGCGGCGTGCCGGTCCAGCTACCGATCGCGCTCCAGCCCTCGACGCAGATATGGCGCGTCACCTGCTTGACCTGCGGCAGCTGGTAGAGCTCTTCCAGCGTCCATGATTTCTTGTTGTCGACGAGGCCGCGCACCTCCAGCTTCCATTCCTTGCCGTCGATGGTGGGCGCGTCGTCGAGCGCGTAATAGGCGTTGAACGGGAACGGCTTCGTAATGGCGCTTTCCGGGAAGGTCGGCGCCAGCGTGTTGGGATTGAACATCGCGGCCTGCACGGCGTCATTGAATTTCGAGATTCGCGTCAGCATCGACTCCGCCGAAAAACTGTCCGACACGTCGCAGCCGGTCAGAAGCGTCAGCGCGCCGAGGCTGGCGCCGCCGGCGATGAAACGCCGCCGCGCCAGATCGGGCATCACCCTGGTGGCGTCCCTGACCAGCAACTGCTTGTCGACGCCGGGGATCAGAAGAGAGCGAAGTCGGCCCATGACCTATCCTCCTCAAAAACTTGTTCAGCGGCCGATGATCATGGCGCGCAGGCTCTTCGGCACCAGCAGCGCCAGCGCGACATGCACGACCATGAATGCGACGATCGCCGCCATGCAGAAGAAATGGACGTAGCGCGCGGCCTCATAGCCGCCGAACAGCGCCGTCAGATATTGCAGCTGCACCGGCTTCCAGATCGCCAGGCCGGAAAGCACGATGAGGATGCCGACCACGATGATCCCGGCATAGAGCAGCTTCTGGACATAATTGTATTTCGTCAGGTCCGCATGCGAGAGCTTGCCGGTAAGTGCTGCCCTGGTGTCGGCAATCACACCCTCCGGCGTGATCGGCAGCAGCTTCTTGCGGAAACGGCCGGTGGCGAGGCCCAGGATGAGATAGACTGTCCCGTTGACCATCAACAGCCACATCGCGGCGAAGTGCCAGAGCAGCGCGCCGCCGAGCCAGCCGCCCAGCGTAATCGACTTGGAGAACGTGAAGCCGAACAGCGGCGAGGCATTGTAGATCTGCCATCCCGACATGATCATCAGCACCATCGCCACCGCGTTGGTCCAGTGCAGGATGCGAACCCAGGCCGGCTGGATGACCTTTGTCGAAGTGGCGGTCGCGGCGGGCTGGTCGTTGACGGCGAGGCTGGACATGATAGTTCCCTGGCTGTTCCACGCTAAGGGGGTGCCGATACAGGCTTATACGACGGAACCCGGCGGTTCGTTACTGCCAAGGCGCTATCAGGTTGATGCCTGTCGCCTATGGCGGTCACAAAAAAGCGAGCCGGGTTGCCCCGGCTCGCTCTTCCGTCACACATCCCGCCCGGGGCAGGGCAGGCGCGGGACTATTCCGTTACGACTTCGGCATCAGGACGGTGTCGACCACGTGGATCACGCCGTTGGACTGGTTGACGTTGGCGATCGTCACCATCGAGGTGCCGCCCTTGGCGTCGACGATCCAGACCTTGCCGTCCTTGAGCTTCACGGTCAGATCGTCGCCTTCGACGGTCTTGAGCTTCTTGCCGTCGGTCAGGCTGGCGGCTTCCATCTTCCCGGCGACCACGTGGTAGGTCAGGATCTTGGTCAGGGTCGCCTTGCTCTCGGGCTTCACCAGGGTCTCGACGGTGCCGGCCGGCAGCTTGCCGAACGCGGCGTTGGTCGGCGCGAACACCGTGAACGGGCCCTTGCCCGAAAGGGTGTCAACCAGACCGGCGGCCTTCACCGCGGCGACCAGCGTGGTGTGGTCCTTGGAGTTGACGGCGTTCTCGATGATGTTCTTCGAGGGGAACATCGCGGCGCCGCCGACCATCACGGTCTTCTCGCCGGACATTTCGCTCTTCATCATCTTGTCTTGCGCGCTGACGGGCGCAACGACGGCGGCGGTCAGGGCCAGTGCGCCGAAGGCGGCGGAGAAAAGTGCAATACGCTTGGACATGGAACATCTCCCGATGATTGTGGTGGCCGGCGGTTCGCCAGCGCTGAAGGGGCAACAACGACGCTTGTCCGGTTGGTCAGACTGCGTCGCCGTTGGTCAGAGTTACGGGAGGGTCCGGGGCGGGTTTCGACGAATAATTTAACGTGATGAGTGAAACTATTTTCGGCGGTGATCGTGGGGGGGGCTAATTTGCACCGTTGCGCCGCTGCGCTCCCTCTCCCGCGCTTGCGGGGGAGGGTTGGGGTGGGGGCTGCTTCCGCTGGCACAGGTGCCAGTTGAGAGATTTCCCCCACCCGCCGCGCGTTTCACGCGCGTCGACCTCCCCCGCAAGCGCGGGAGAGGTAAGAAAGCTCCGCAAGGACGAGCGAAAACTAATCCCGGTTGCTCGGGGTCTGAATAAACCCGCGATTATGCGTCGGGCTGATCAGGATTTCGTTGATGCAGACCCGCGGCGGCATGGAGGCGACGAAGGCGATGGTGCGGCCGCAATCTTCCGGCTGCAGCATCTTGGCCTGTTCGGCTTCGCTCGGCACCACCGGACGAAGTTTCAGGATCGGGGTCGCGACCTCGCCGGGCGACAGGCAGCAGGCCCGCAGGCCGTTGACGCATTCATCCATGTTGAACGAATGGGTCAGCGCCAGCACCGCATGTTTCGTGGTGGTGTAGGCCGGCCCCGGCATTTTCGAGACGTGACGTCCGGCCCAGGACGCCACATTGATGATGCAGCCGTCCTTTTGCTTGCGCATCGCCGGCAATACCGCGCGCATGCAATACAACACGCCGTTGAGATTGATCTCGACCAATTTGTCCCAGTCTTCCAGCTCCATGTCGGCCCAGGAGCGCTTCGGCACGTTGATGCCGGCGCTGTTGACCAGGAGGTCGATGCGGCCGTGTCTGGCGAGGATCTGGTCCGCGGCCTTGGTGACGTTGTCCTTGTTGCTGACGTCGAGCGCGATGGCTTCGGCCTTGCCGCCCTTCTTGGTGATGTTCGCCACCACGCGGTCGAGCTCTTGCGTTCGGCGGCCGGAAACCACCACGATCCAGCCATCCGCCGCCAGAAACTCCGCTCCGGACTCGCCGATACCGCTGCCGCCGCCGGTCACCCAGGCTACGCGTTTCCCGTTATTTGACATGCAAACTGTCTCCGTTGCTTTGTGAAGGGCGCTTTTGCTATTGAATTGCTGGATTGCCGCGGCCATCTGGGCCGCGTCCGCCCCTCCCGCAATGTTGCATCAACGCCGCGCAGAAAACCATCATGAACGCCAACCTGTTTTCCCGCCTGTTCGACGGCCTCGACGATCCCTCGCGTCTCGCGATCGAGACCGCCGACGGGCAACACATCAGCTATGGCGATCTGATGGCCCGCGCCGGACAGATGGCCAATGTGCTGGTGTCCCGAGGCGTCAAGCCCGGCGACCGCGTTGCAGCGCAAACCGAGAAGTCGGTGGCGGCTCTGGTGCTCTATCTCGCGTCGGTTCGCGCCGGCGCGGTCTATTTGCCGCTCAACACCGCCTATACGCTGAACGAACTGGAATACTTCATCGGCGACGCCGAGCCGTCGCTTGTGGTGTGCGACCCCTCGAAGGCCGAAGGCATCGGTCCGATCGCCGCGAAGGTCGGCGCCAAAGTCGAGACGCTGGGGGCCGACGGCCAGGGATCCCTGACGCAAGCCGCAGCCTCCGTGACGGCGGAATTCGAGACCGTCGACCGCGCCAACGACGATCTTGCCGCCATCCTCTACACCTCCGGCACCACCGGGCGTTCCAAGGGCGCGATGCTGACGCACGACAATCTGGCGTCGAACTCGCTCTCGCTGGTCGATTACTGGCGCTTCACCGACAAGGACGTGCTGATCCACGCGCTGCCGATCTATCACACCCACGGCCTGTTCGTGGCCAGCAACGTCACGCTGTTCGCGCGCGCCGCGATGATCTTCCTGCCGAAACTCGATCCGGATCTCATCATCAGACTGATGGCGCGCGCCACCGTGATGATGGGCGTGCCGACCTTCTATACGCGGCTCTTGCAAAGTCCCGCGCTGACCAAAGAGTCGACCAGGCATATGCGGCTGTTCGTTTCGGGCTCGGCGCCGCTGCTTGCCGACACCCACCGCGAATGGTTTGCGCGCACCGGCCACGCCGTGCTGGAGCGCTACGGCATGACCGAAACCAACATGAACACCTCGAATCCCTATGACGGCGATCGGGTGCCCGGCGCGGTCGGCTTTGCGCTGCCCGGCGTGTCGGTGCGTGTCACCGATCCCGAAACCGGCAAGACGCTCGGGCCGGACAATATCGGCATGATCGAAGTCAAGGGCCCCAACGTGTTCAAGGGCTACTGGCGCATGCCCGAGAAGACCAAGGCGGAGTTTCGCGACGACGGTTTCTTCATTACCGGCGATCTCGGCAAGATCGACGGCAGGGGCTACGTCCACATTCTCGGCCGCGGCAAGGACCTGGTGATATCGGGCGGCTTCAACGTCTACCCGAAGGAAATCGAGAGCGAGATCGACGCCATGCCGGGCGTGATCGAATCCGCCGTGATCGGCGTGCCGCACGCCGATTTCGGCGAGGGCGTCACCGCGGTACTGGTCTGCGACAAGGGCGCGGCGGTCGACGAAGCCTCGGTGCTGAAGGCGCTCGACGGCCGGCTGGCGAAGTTCAAGATGCCGAAGCGGGTGATCGTGGTCGATGAATTGCCGCGCAATGCCATGGGCAAGGTGCAGAAGAATATTCTGCGCGACACCTATGCGAAGATTTATGTGAAGTAGTTGTTGTCGCCCCTGCGAACGCAGGGGCCCATAATCCCGGTCATCCGTGGTGCCGAGAGGTCGTCCAACAGCATTCTCGAACGATGAATCACGCGGTATGGGTTCCTGCGTTCGCAGGAACGACGGGTTGAGGAAGTTGGCGTCTGCCTGGCGTCGTCCCCGCCTTGACTTGCCTTACAGCAAACTGATCAAAAACCTTCCGCCGACGATGAAGAGATAGCAGCCGAATGCAACTTCCAGCGTGCGTTTCGACATCGCATGCGCGGCCCGGACCCCGAGCGGCGCGGTCAGCAGGCCGGTCGGGATCACCAGCACGGCGCCGATCAGCGAGACGTAGCCGACTGCGAACGGCAGTTGCAATGCGACGATTTCGGGATAGCGCATGGCGGCCGGCCAGCCGGCGTAGACGTAGCCGATGGCGCCGGGAATCGAGATCAGCACCGCCAGCGCCGAGGAGGTCGCGACCGCCTGATGGATCGGCCGGCCGTAGAAGGTCATCAGCAGGTTCAGGAAAAGTCCGCCGCCGACGCCCATCAAGGTGGACAGAAGCCCGACGACGAAGCCATAGAGCTTCATCAACGGTCCCCTTGGAAAGTCTTCGCCGAACTTCCAGCTCTCGCGCGCCAGCAGCAGCCGGGTCGCGGCCGACCAGGCCACCATCACGAACACGATCTTGAACAGGCGCTCCGGCGCGTAGCGGGCGGTGATGCCGCCGGCGATCACGCCGATCACGATCGGCAGCCACCACTGCCGGAGGATCTTCATATCCACCGCGCCCCTGAGGTAATGGGCGCGAAAGGAGCTGATCGAGGTCGGAATGATGATCGCGAGCGATGTCCCGATGCACAGCGGCATCCGCACCTCGAGCGGGACGCCGGCGAGCCGGAAGCACTCGTAAAACACCGGCACCAGGATGGCGCCGCCGCCGATTCCGAACAGGCCGGCGAGAAAGCCCGACAGCGCCCCTACCGCCACCAGCAAAAGCGCCAGCTGGGCCAACTCCGCGACATCAAGCCCGCCGATTGCCATCTCCGGTTCCCCAGTCTCGCGGCCAGCCGGCGCGCGTTCATGAATCGTGCTTCAGGTATACCAGCCATCAGCGGCGGCCGACCTTGTCAACGCCTACAATTGCAGGGCACATCCATAGATGTGAACCACGGTTCGCAATTGGCGATTTTCGTCGTTGCGCTCACTGTTTCGAGTTCGTAAATAGAATTTGTCTACTGCGATCCACGAAGGGCCTTGCCGCCCGCCAACCCGTCAAAGCCGCCGATGACCGCCAGGATCGAACGACCGCTTTCGCCGCATTTGCAGACCTACCGCTGGACCCTGACGATGGCGCTGTCCATCGTCCATCGCGCCACCGGCGTCGCGCTGTATTTCGGCACCCTGCTGCTGGCGTGGTGGCTGATCGCGGCGGCCTCCGGCCCCGGCGCCTATGCCAATGTGCAGGCCTTTACCGGCAGCATCATCGGCAAGCTGATCGTGTTCGGCTACACTTGGGCGCTGATGCATCATCTGCTCTCCGGCCTCCGGCATCTGGTCTGGGACCTCGGCTACGGCTTCAAGGCCAGCGAGCGAGAAGCGCTGACCTGGGGCGCGCTGATCGGCGGCGTTTCGCTGACCGTGCTGGTGTGGATCGCCGCCTATGCGATCGGAGGCGGCCGATGACCGCGCCGAATTCGTCGAAAACCATGCGCACGCCGCTGGCCCGCGTCCGCAGCCTCGGCGCCTCGCATTCCGGCACCTCCGATTTCTGGCGCCAGCGCGTCACCGCTGTCGCGATGACCCTGCTGATCGTGCCTGTCATCGTGGTGGTCCTGATGCTGATCGGCAGCAACCAGGCGGGCGCCAAGCAGATCTTCAGCTCGCTGCCCATCGCGATCATCATGCTGCTGTTCATTGTCGCCAGTGCCTGGCACATGAAGATCGGCATGCAGGTCGTGATCGAAGACTACGTGCACAATGAAAAGATCAAGCTCGCCAGCGTGATGGCCAATAATTTCTTCTGTACCGCGGTGGCGCTTGCCTCGATCTACGCGATCCTCAAAATGTCATCTGGAGTCTAGCCCATGGCCGGCAGCGGAAATGGCGGCGCCAACGGCGCTGGAACATTTGGCGCCAACGGCCGCGCCTATCCCATTGAAGATCACACCTATGACGTCGTGGTGGTTGGCGCCGGCGGCGCCGGCCTGCGCGCCGTGGTCGGCTGCAGCGAGGCGGGGCTGCGCACCGCCTGCATCACCAAGGTGTTTCCGACCCGCTCGCATACCGTTGCCGCCCAGGGCGGCATTTCGGCGGCGCTCGGCAACATGCACGAGGACAACTGGCGCTGGCATATGTACGACACCGTCAAGGGGTCGGACTGGCTGGGCGACCAGGACGCCATCGAATACATGGTGCGCAACGCGCCCGAGGCGGTCTACGAACTCGAACACTGGGGTGTGCCGTTTTCGCGCACCGATGACGGCAAGATCTATCAGCGGCCGTTCGGCGGCATGACGCTGGACTACGGCAAGGGCCAGGCGCAGCGCACCTGCGCTGCCGCCGACCGCACCGGCCACGCCATGCTGCACACGATGTACGGCCAGGCGCTGCGCCATGCCGCGGAATTCTACATCGAATTCTTCGCCATCGACCTGATCATGGACGACCAGGGCGTCTGCCGCGGCGTGATCGCGCTGAAACTCGACGACGGCACGCTGCACCGTTTTCGCGCCCAGACCACCATCCTCGCCACCGGCGGTTACGGCCGCGCCTATGCCTCCTGCACCTCGGCGCATACCTGCACCGGCGACGGCGGCGCCATGGCGCTGCGCGCCGGGCTGCCGCTGCAGGACATGGAATTCATCCAGTTCCACCCCACCGGAATCTACGGCTCGGGCTGCCTCGTCACCGAGGGCGCGCGCGGCGAAGGCGGCTATCTCGTCAATTCCGAGGGCGAGCGTTTCATGGAGCGCTATGCGCCGTCCGCGAAGGATCTGGCGTCGCGCGACGTGGTCTCGCGCGCGATGACCATCGAGATCCGCGAAGGCCGCGGCGTCGGCAAGAAGAAGGATCACATCTTCCTGCATCTCGATCATCTCGATCCCAAGGTGCTGCACGAACGGCTGCCGGGCATTTCCGAATCGGCCAAGATTTTTGCCAATGTCGACGTCACCCGCGAGCCGATCCCGATCACGCCGACCGTGCACTACAATATGGGCGGCATTCCCACCAATTATCACGGCGAGGTGCTGACCAAGCGCGACGGCGACGACAATGCCACCGTGCCCGGCCTGATGGCGCTCGGCGAGGCCGCCTGCGTCTCCGTGCATGGCGCCAACCGGCTCGGCTCCAACTCGCTGATCGATCTCGTGGTGTTCGGCCGCGCCGCGGCGCTGCGCTGCGCCGAAAAGCTGACGCCGAACGGCAGCCAGCCGGAACTGCCTGCCGGATCCGCCGACAAGGCGCTCGGCCGGCTCGACCATTTCCGCTACGCCTCCGGCGGCACGCCGACCGCAAAACTGCGCGACAGCATGCAGCATGTGATGCAGAACAATTGCGCCGTGTTCCGCACCGGCGACATCCTGACCGAAGGCCAGAACCTGATCCACAAGGTGCATGGCGGTATCGGCGACATCGCGACCACCGACCGTTCGCTGACCTGGAATTCCGACCTGGTCGAGACCATGGAATTCGACAATCTGATCGTGCAGGCGGTGGTGACGATGGATTCGGCCGCCAACCGTTCGGAAAGCCGCGGCGCCCATGCCCGCGAGGATTTTCCGGATCGTGACGACAAGAACTGGATGAAGCACACGCTGGCCTGGATCGGCGACGGCGGCAAAACCGCGATCGATTACCGCCCGGTGCACGACTACACGATGACCAACGACGTCCAGTACATCCCGCCAAAGGCGCGGGTGTATTGATATCGACAGCGAAGGCTTGAGAGCATGGTTGAATTCGCGCTTCCGAAAAACTCGAAGATCACCGGCGGCAAGGTCTGGCCGAAGCCGGTGGGCGCGACCGAGACGCGCGAGTTCAGGGTATATCGCTGGAATCCGGACGACGGCAAGAATCCCGGCATCGACACCTATCATATCGACATCAATGATTGCGGGCCGATGGTGCTCGACGGCCTGATCTGGATCAAGAACCACATCGACCCGACGCTGACCTTCCGCCGCTCCTGCCGCGAAGGCGTCTGCGGTTCCTGCGCCATGAACATCGATGGCCAGAACACGCTGGCCTGCACCAAGTCGATGCACGACGTGAAGGACGGCGCGGTCAAGGTCAATCCGCTGCCGCACCAGCCCGTGGTGAAGGATTTGGTGCCGGACCTCACCAACTTCTACGCGCAATACGCCTCGATCGAGCCGTGGCTGAAGACCACCACGCCGACGCCGCAGAGGGAATGGCGGCAGAGCCACGAGGACCGCGAAAAGCTCGACGGCCTCTATGAATGCATTCTGTGCGCCTGCTGCTCTACCTCATGCCCGAGCTACTGGTGGAACAGCGACCGCTTCCTCGGCCCCGCCGCGCTGCTGCAGGCGACGCGCTGGGTCAAGGACAGCCGCGACGAGGCCACCGGCGAACGGCTCGACAATCTCGAGGATCCGTTCCGGCTCTACCGCTGCCACACCATCATGAACTGCGCCAAGGCCTGCCCGAAAGGCCTCAACCCCTCCGAGGCGATCGCCGAGCTCAAGCTGAAGATGGTCGAGCGGCAGATCTAGGTCCGGTCCCGCAGCCCGGACGGAGCGAAAAGAAATTCCGGCATTGCTGGGTGCATTCGCGGATTGCGCAGCGTTACATGCTGGTGACAGGTCGACGCCGGGTCGGGTGGAACCTTCTGATATCCCTTGCGTTACCGCGCCATGTCCAGACCCCCCGCGACGTTCCGGCCCGCGAAGAAATCGGAATTCGTCGAGATTGCCGCTGAAGCAGGCCAGCACGTCGAGCCGCCGCCGCCGGAGTTGCTGGAGCCCGATCCGGAACTGACGCCGGAACAGGCCGAACAGGCCCGCAAGGATTATCTGCTGACGCGATTCTGGATCAGCGCCAGGGGATTCTGGAGCAGGGGCGGCGACCGGCTGGCGTGGATCTTCTCGATCGGGCTTCTGATCCTGATCGTCGCCAATGTCGGCTTCCAGTACGGCATCAATGTCTGGAACCGGGCGATCTTCGACGCCATCGAGCAGCGCGATTCGGCCAGCGTGCTGTATCTGACCGGGGTGTTTTTCCCGCTGGCGATCGGCAGCGTGCTGCTCGGCGTGATCCAGGTTTTCACGCGGATGGGAATCCAGCGCCGCTGGCGCGGCTGGCTGACCAATTCGGTGCTGTCGCGCTGGCTGAGCAACGGCCGCTATTACCAACTCAACCTCGTCAGCGGCGATCACAAGAACCCCGAACATCGCATTGCCGAGGATCTGCGGGTCGCAACCGATGCGCCGGTGGATTTCGCCGCCGGCGTAACCTCGGCGTTCCTGTCGGCGACCACCTTCATCGTCGTGCTCTGGACCATCGGCGGCGCGCTGACGGTGACGGTGGCGGGTTCGACCATCACGATTCCGGGCTTTCTGGTCATTGCCGCCGTGCTCTACGCCGCGATTGCCTCGGGTTCGATCATGACGATCGGACGCAGCTTCGTGCAGGTTTCCGAAGACAAGAACCAGGCCGAGGCCGAATTCCGCTACACCCTGATCCGCGTGCGCGAGAACGGCGAGAGCATCGCACTGCTGGGCGGCGAGGAAGAAGAACGCGACGGCATCGACAAGAATTTCACCAAGGTGTTGCGGCAATGGGCGCGGCTGGCGGGCCAGCACATGCGCACCACGCTGGTGTCGCAGGGATCGAGCCTGATTGCGCCCGTGGTGCCGCTATTGCTGTGCGCGCCAAAGTTTCTCGACGGCAGCATGTCACTCGGACAGGTAATGCAGGCGGCCTCTGCCTTCACCATCGTGCAGAGCGCGTTCGGATGGCTGGTCGACAATTATCCGCGTCTGGCCGACTGGAACGCCTGCGCGCGCCGCATCGCCTCGCTGATGATGTCGCTGGACGGGCTGGAGCGCGCCGAGCGCGGCGACGGCATCGGCCGGATCCAGCGCGGCGAGACCGAAGGCGAGGCCATGCTCAGCCTCAAGGATCTTTCGGTGACGCTGGATGACGGCACCGCCGTCGTCGGCGAAGCCGAAGTGGCGATCGAGCCGGGCGAGCGGCTGCTGGTGGCCGGCGAGTCCGGCACCGGCAAGAGCACCCTGGTACGGGCGATCGCCGGGCTGTGGCCATGGGGCGGCGGCAGCATCAATTTCCATCCGGACCGGCGGCTGTTCATGCTGCCGCAAAAGCCCTACGTGCCCTCGGGAACGCTGCGCCGCGCAGTGGCCTATCCCGGCGCCGCCGAGGACTGGACGATCGAGGCGATCGGCGAGGCACTCGACAAGGTCGGCCTCGGCCATCTCAGGGAAAAGATCGAGGAAGATGCGCCGTGGGACCAGACGCTGTCCGGCGGCGAGAAGCAGCGGCTGGCCTTTGCGCGGCTGTTTCTGCACAGCCCCGACATTATCGTGCTGGACGAGGCCACCTCGGCGCTCGACGAAAAGAGCCAGGACAAGATGATGGAGCTGATGAACAGGGAGCTGCCTAACGCCACCGTGGTCAGCGTCGGCCATCGCGCCGAACTGGAGGCCTTCCACAGCCGCAAGATCGTGCTGGAGCGCCACAAGGGCGGCGCCAAGCCGGTCAGCGACAGCGATCTCGTTCCGCGCACGGGCAAACGCCGCCTGCTCGGCCGCTTCCGTCGCCACCGCAAGCCGGCGGCCAACAAGGTGGCGTGAGCTCAGTCCTTACCTCTCCCGCTTGCGGGGGAGGTCGGCGCGAAGCGCCGGGTGGGGGCTCTCAACATGCTCCGGTGCAAGCTGATAGACCCCCACCCCGGCCCTCCCCCGCAAGCGGGAGAGGGAGCGATGGACGTTGGAGCGACGCTTGAACTCGGCTATGCATGCGCCGCTTGCGCAGCCTTCGAGGATACCCGCTTGAAACCCGACAACGACCCCGCCCCCGCGCCATTCGGCGCGTTTGCGCCGAATGCCGCGCAGGTTGCGATCATCGCGCTGGCGCGGCGCTCGCGGCTGAAACGCGGCGCGTTCCGGCCGATGCTGTCGCGGCTGGTCAATCTGCTGCGCGCCGGTCCGCTCGACGTGCAATATCAGGGCGCGTCGTTTCGCTTCTATCATCAGGCCAGCGCCACCGAGCGCGGGGCGCTGTTCAATCCCGACTACAATCTCGCGGAACTGGATTTCCTCCGCGCCCACAGCCCCAAGGGTGGCGTGTTCGTCGATGTCGGCGCCAATGTCGGCACCTATGCGCTGGCGCTGGCGCGTCATGTCGGCGCCCTGGGCAAGGTGATCGCGATCGAGCCGCATCCGGTGACGCTTGCGCGGCTGAAATTCAACCGCGAGGCATCCGGCGCCGTCCAGGTGACGCTGGTCGCCGCGGCCGCGGGACCTGCCGACGGCGAACTCCTGATCGAGACCGACGGCGACAATCTCGGCGCCAGCCACATCGTGACCGGCCAGCCCGCCGGCAATGCCTTCAGGGTGCCGGCGCTGCGGCTGCAGCGCATCCTCGAAGAGGCCGGCGTGTCGCAGGTCGACGCCCTGAAGATCGACATCGAGGGTTTTGAGGACCGCGTGCTGACCGGTTTCTTCAAGCAGGCGCCGCCGTCGCTGTGGCCACGCGCGGTCGTGATCGAACATCTGTCGCGCAACGAATGGCTGGCGGATTGCATTGCCGATATGCGCGCACGCGGCTACGCCGAAAGCGGCAGGACCCGCAGCAACACGCTGTTGCTAAAATCATAGTCGTTACCCGAACGGCCAAACCGTGCGGCACGCGCCGGAGTGACCGGATCCGGCTGGCCCGGCGGAACATCGCGGGATCGCCGCCGTTATCGCTTCAGCAAGATGGAGCAACAACATGGCCGACGACAGCACCGCCCGCGATACCGACCACGCCTGGGACCTGATGAAGAGGATCGGCTTTGCGATGCTGGTCACGCGCGACGGCGACAAGCTTCGCGCCCGCCCGATGAGCGCCTACCTCGAGCGCGAGAACAACGCGATCTATTTCCTGACCGACGTGCGCCGGCACAAGGATGACGAGATCGCGCGCAATCCGAATGTGAATCTTTCTTTCGCCGACGCCAGCGACCAGAATTACGTTTCAGTCAGCGGCACCGCTGAGGTCTCCAATGACCGCGCCAGGATCAAGCAACTGTTCACGACCACGGCGAGGGCATGGTGGGATTCGGCCGAAGACCCCAACATCCGCGTGCTGAAATTCACGCCCGACGACGCCGAGTTCTGGGATTCCCCGGGCACCGTCATCAGCTATGTGAAGATGGCGGCCGCGGCCGTCACCGGCACCCGTCCTGAAATCGGCGACAACCGCAAGGTGGCGATGTAGATGGGAATCGATCCGCTGGAAGATCCGCCGATCAAGCCCGGACAGCCGACCGAGCCGCCGCTGGAAAGCCCGCCGGGAAATCCGCAGCAGCCGGACGTGCCGCCGCCGATGCGGGAGCCCGGCGCGCCGCCGCGGCCGGAGGAGTTGCCCGGGCAAACGCCCGAGGAGCTGCCGGTGCGGGGACCACCCGGTCCGACCACACCCAATCCCGCGACTGCCGATGTGCCGGGTTCGCAGCCCGATGTGAATCCGGGAATATCGGATTTGCCGCAGGGAACGATGTAACTCCTATTGCGTTCACAACCAGCGTCTGAATGCGCAATGAATAATTGTGAATTCAGGCGTTGCGTGCGCTGAAATAAATCAAGCTTCGCGATCGCAGGCCGCCACAATCCGGCCTAACGCTTGTTCGTTGATTAGCATTCTCGTTTCCATTCCCCGGGATCCAAACCATATGACACACCTCCGCCTCGTGCTGCTCGCCACGACAGCGCTCACGGCAATGCAATTCGCTGCACCTTCATCGCACGCGCAAACCGCCCCGTTGGTGGTGGCGCAGGCGGACAAGGATGTTGGTCCGGATGGAAAGCCGAAGCCCGCACCGCCCGCTGCAGCCCCACGTCCGGCGGCGCCGCCCGCCGCCGCACCGCCGCCCCGGGCCGCACCACCTCCTCCGCCGCC
>NZ_JAUYAN010000160.1 GCF_030693485.1 Bradyrhizobium sp.
CGGCTGCGCGACCGCGTGCTGAAGCTGCAGAAGCATTTCGGCGACGTCAACGAGGACGTCCGCCAGATCCTGATCTCCGCCGACAAGATCGAAAAGCGCGCCGGCCGGATCGAGGAACTGGATTTCAGCAAGTCCGACGCCCCCGCCGTGACAGCGCCAATCGCCAAACCTGCGGCAGCCGAACTGTTCCCGCTGGCCCGCAAGCTGCAGGCGGGGGAGTAGGAATTCTTTCTTCCTTCTCCTCTTGTGGGAGAAGGAAGACGCAGCCCGAATCTGCTAGCACTGCGGCATGACCAGCGCACCCGATAGCCTGCCCAAGACTTCGATCAAGCCATCGATCGTCCCTACGCCCCGTGCCTCCTGGCGCGAAGCGTGGGCGGTCTATCTGCAGCCGCGCGTGCTGATCGTGCTGCTGCTCGGCTTTTCATCCGGGCTGCCGCTGGCGCTGTCGGGATCGACGCTGCTGGTGTGGATGCGCGAATCCGGCGTCGACCTGCGCACCATCGGGCTGTTCGCGCTGGTCGGCACGCCCTACACGCTGAAATTTCTCTGGGCGCCGCTGGTCGATGCGCTGCATGTGCCGGTCTTCACCCGCGCCTTCGGCCGCCGCCGCGGCTGGCTGGTGTTCGCGCAGATGCTGCTGATCTGCGCAATTCTGCTGCTGGCGCTGACCGACCCGGTGCGCTCGCCGCTGTTCGTGGCGATCGGCGCGCTGCTGGTGGCGACGATGTCCGCAACCCAGGACATCGTGGTCGATGCGTTTCGCGTCGAGAGCCTGCCCGAAAGCGAGCAGGCCGCCGGCATGGCATCCTACGTTGCCGCCTACCGCATCGGCATGCTGGTTTCGACCGCCGGGGTGCTGTTCCTGGTCAGCGCATTCGAGGACACCGGCATCGGGCGTTCGTCGGCGTGGACGTGGGGCTATGTGGCGATGGCGGCGATGGTGCTGATCGGCACCGTCACCGCATTGGCCGCCACCGAGCCCGGGCAATCGGCGCGCGCCGAGGCCGCGACCCGCGGCGAGGCCGCGTTCTCGCGCGTCATGCATGCGGCGATGGGCGCGTTCTCCGAATTTCTGGTGCGCAAGCATGCCTGGGCGGCGCTCGCTTTCGTCGTGCTCTACAAGCTCACCGACGCTTTTTCCGGCGTCATGACCGCGCCGTTCGTGATCGACCTCGGCTTCACCCGCAATGACTACGCCACCATCGTCAAGGGCGTCGGTCTCGCCGCGACCCTGGTCGGCGGTTTTGCCGGCGGCTATATGGCGCGGCGCTATTCACTGGCCGCGAGCCTCTGGATCGGCGGCCTGTTGCAGGCGCTCTCCAACCTGGCGTTCTGCTGGCTCGCCTTTGTCGGCGTCAATCAATGGGCGCTGGCCGTCGCTATCACGGCAGAAAATTTCACCGGCGCGATCGGCACCGTGATCTTCGTCGCCTATCTTTCGGCGCTGTGCCAGAACCCGCTGCACACCGCGACCCAATACGCCCTGCTCACGGCGCTGGCCGCGGTCGGGCGCACCTATCTGTCCGCGGGCTCGGGCTATGTGGCCGAGGCGACGGGCTGGCCGATGTTCTTCGTGATCTCCGTCGTGGTCGCGGTGCCGAGCCTGATCCTGCTGGCATGGCTGCAGCGGCGCGGGCATTTTGACGAGCTGGGGCCGGTCCGGGTTTAGCTAGGGCTGGATCAACGCCATCAACCCGTCGTCCCGGCCCTGCGCCGGGACGACGGGAGAGATGATGCTAATGCGTGGCACCCGGCACCGCCTGCGGCGCGGGCGCTTCGCTTTTCCGGCCCGCCAGCCAGTTCTCGAACCGCTGCACCACGACGAAGAACGTCGGAACGAACAGCACGGCGAGGCAGGTCGAGGCGATCATGCCGGAAAATACCGTGATGCCGATCGATTTGCGGGCGCTGGCGCCGGCGCCGGTCGCCAGCACCAGCGGCACAACGCCGAGGATAAAGGCGAACGAGGTCATCAGGATCGGGCGGAATCGCGCCCGCGCCGCCTCGATGGCGGATTGCATCAGCGGCTTGCGGTCGCGCACGTGCAGTTCCAGCGCCACCTCGACGATCAGGATGGCGTTCTTGGCCGACAGCGCGATCAACAGGATGATGCCGATCTGGGTGTAGAGGTTGTTCTCGATCCGCAATCCTGTCAGCACCGCCATCGGGCCGAGCAGGGACAGCGGCACCGCCAGGATCACCGAGATCGGCGCGTACCAGCTTTCATATTGTCCGGCCAGCACCAGGTACACGAGCAGCAGAGCGAGGCCGAACGCCCAGAAGATCTGGCCGCCGACCACCTTCTCCTGGTACGACATCGCGGTCCACTCATAGCCGGTGCCGGGCGGCAAGGTCCTGGCGGCGATCTCTTCCATCAGCGCCATCGACTGGCCGGAGCTGTAACCGGTGGCCGGCAGGCCGATCACCGTCGCGGACGGATAGAGATTGTACAGGCTGATCAGCGACGGGCCGACCGCCGGCGTGATCTTCGCCACGGTGCCGAGCGGGATCATGTCGCCCTGCGAGTTGCGCACCATCAGCTTTTCGATGTCGCGCGGGGTCAGGCGAAATTGCGAATCCCCCTGGGCGTAGACCTGGAAGGTGCGCCCGAACTTGTTGAACTGGTTGACGAAGCTCGACCCCATGTAGGACGACAGCGTCGAGAAGATCTGGTCGGTGGTGACATGCAGGGTCTGGGTCTTGACCCGGTCCACCTCGACGTCGAACTGCGGCACCATCGAACGGAACGACGAGCTGACGCGCTGCAGCGCGCTCTGAGTCTGCGCATTCGAGACGACGGCGCCGGCGATGGCCTGAAGCTTGCCGTAATCGGCATTGCCGTCGCGCAGCTGCAGTTGCATCGAAAAGCCCGCGGCGTTGCCGATGCCCTGGATCGGCGGCGGCGGAATCACCAGGATCCGCGCCTCCTGGATCGTCGACACCTTCTCGTTCAGCCCGACGAACAGCGACCGCAGGTCCTGCCCCGGACCGCGCGCGCTCCACTCCTTCAGGATCAGATAGGCGACGCCGGCATTGGCGAGGCTGGACGAGTTGTCGAGCGCCGAGATGCCGGCGATGCCGATCACCTGATCGACACCGGGCGTGTTGCCGGCGAGGTCGCTGACCTGCTTCATCACATTCTGGGTGCGGTCGAGCGAGGCGCCATCGGGCAACTGGACCGCGACCAGCAAATAACCTTGATCCTCGATCGGGATGAAGCCGGTCGGCACCCGGGACAGGCCCCAGCCGGCGATGCCGATCAGGATCAGTGCCGCGATCACCGATACTCCGCTGTGGGCGACCAGCCGGCCGATCAGCCTTGCATAGCCACGCTCGACACGGTCGTAGACCGCATTGAAACCGCGATAGAACCAGTTGCGCTGTTCCGGCGGCACCGGCCGGCGCAGCCATAGCGCGCACTGCGTCGGCTTCAGCGTGGCGGCATTGACGGCGCTGAGCAGCGCGGTGGCGGCGATCACCAGCGCGAACTGCGCGTACATCTTGCCGGTAAGGCCCGGCAGGAAGGCCGCCGGCAGGAACACCGAGATCAGCACCAGCGTGATACCGACGATCGGCGCGAACAGCGCATACATCGCGGCGAAGGCGGCGTCATGGCCGGACATGCCCTGCTCGATAATGTGGGCAGCGCCTTCGACCACCACGATGGCGTCGTCCACCACGATGCCGATTGCCAGCACGATCGCAAACAGCGTCGAGATGTTGACGGTGAAGCCGAGCGCGGCCATCGCCGCGAAGGCGCCGATGATGGTCACCGGCACGGTGGTGGCCGGCACCAGCATCGCGCGCCAGTCCTGCAGGAAGATCAGGATGACGACGAGCACCAGCAGGCCGGCCTCGATCAGGGTCTTGTAGACTTCCTTGATCGACTCCGCGACGAACTTGGTGGTGTCGAACGGCGTGTCGTATTTGATGTCCTGCGGGAATGCCTTGGCCAGCACGGCCATCTTCGCCTCGACCGCCTTCTCGACCTCGAGCGCGTTGGCGCCGGGCGACTGGAACACGCCTATGCCGACCGAAGGCTTGTTGTTGAGCGAGAACACCTGGCTGTAGGTCTGCGCCCCCAGTTCGACCCGGCCGACATCGCGCACGCGGGTGACGTCGCCGGCGTTGCCGGTCTTGACGATCACGTTCTCGAATTCGCTGGTATCGTCGAGCCGGCCGCTGACATTGAGGGTGTACTGGAACGCCTGTCCTGACGGCACCGGCGGCGCCCCGACCTGGCCCGCGGTGACCTGCTGGCTCTGCTGCTGGATCGCCTGGATGACGTCCTGCGGCATCAGCCCGCGCACCTGCAGCTTGTTGGGGTCGAGCCAGACCCGCATCGAATACTGACCGGCGCCGAACACCGTGACATTGCCGACCCCTGGCAGCCGCGACAATTCGTCCCTGATGTTGATGGTGGCGTAGTTGGAGAGGAACAGGCTGTCATAGGTCGCATTCGGCGAACTCAGCGTCACGAACAAAAGGATCGCCGTCGATCGCTTCTGTACCGTGACGCCCTGGTTCTGCACCGATTGCGGCAGTTGCGACAGCGCACTCGATACCCGATTCTGCACCAGCACCTGCGCGAAATTGAGATCGGTGCCGATCTTGAACGTCACGGTGAGCGAATAGGTGCCGTCGGCGCCGCTGTAGGACTGCATATAGAGCATGTCCTCGACACCATTGACCTGCTGTTCGATCGGCAGCGCCACGGTATCGATCACGGTCCGGGCGCTGGCGCCGGGATAGCGGGTGGTGACCTGCACCGTCGGCGGCACCACGTCGGGATACTGCGCGACCGGGAGGGTGAACAGCGCCACGCCGCCGATCAGGATCATCAGGATCGCGATGACGTTGGAAAGAACCGGCCGCTCGATGAAGAATTTCGAGATCATGGACCGGTCCTATTTGGCCGATGCCGGCGGCGTCTGGCTGTTCTGCTGCTGCGGATCGACCTTCTGGCCGGGGATCGCGCGCAGCAAGCCGGCGGTCACCACGCGGTCGTCGGGCTTCAGGCCGCTTTCGATCACGCGCAGATTGCCCTCCAGCGGCCCACTCATCACCTTGCGCTGCTCGACAATATTGTCGCTGTTCACCACCAGCACGTAGCGGCCGGCCTGATCGCTGCCCAGGGCGGCGTCGGGCACCAGCAGTGCGGCTTTCTGCTCCTCGAAGGGAACGCGGACGCGAACGAAATAGCCGGGCAGCAGGACACGGTCGGCATTGGGCAGCACGCCGCGTACCGCGAGCGTGCCGGTCGACTGGTTGACCATCGGCGAAACGTAATCGAGCTTGCCCTTGTGCGGATAGCCCTCCTCCGTCTGCAAGCCGATCTCGACCGGCAACTGCCTGATCTCGTTCACCGTTACGCCGCGCCGGCGTGCTTCATCGCGAATCCACAGCACGTCCCGTTCGTTGACGTTGAAGTTCACGTAGAGTGGATCGAGCGACACGATGGTGGCCAACTGCGTCGGCGACGACACGCCGACCAGTTCTCCCACCGAAACCAGATGCGAGGTGACGATGCCGTCGAACGGCGCCGTGACGTTGGTGTAGCCGTAATTGACTTGCGCGATCTTGGTGTTGACCTGGGCCTGCTGCAGATTGGCCTGGGCGTTGTCGCGTGCGGACGTCGAATTGTCCATCGTCGCCTGCGAGAC
This sequence comes from Bradyrhizobium sp., assembly GCF_030693485.1. Taxonomy (GTDB): domain Bacteria; phylum Pseudomonadota; class Alphaproteobacteria; order Rhizobiales; family Xanthobacteraceae; genus Bradyrhizobium. The sequence goes on from NZ_JAUYAN010000160.1 coordinate 5,667, forward strand.
CACCTGCCTCTGCACCAGATCGGACTGGCGCTTGAAGTCGGCCTCGGTCTGCTTCACCGACGCCTGCGCGCCGGCCTCGGCGGCCTGGGCCTGCTCCAGCTTCAACTTGTAGGTTTCCGGCTCGATCGTGAACAGTGTGGTCCCCGCTTTCACTTCGGCGCCGTCCTTGTAGTTGATCGACTGCAGAAAACCCTGCACACGCGCCACGAGATCAACGTTCTTGATCGGCGCGGTGGTGCCGGTGGCTTCGAGATAACGCGTGATGGCGCGCTGGGTCGGCAATTCGACCTCCACCTTCGGCGGCGGCGGCGGCACAAAGGCATTTTGTTCGCAGCCGCTTAGAACGACGAATGCCGATACAACGAAAGCAATCCGGGAGATCCCGGGGATCCCTCGTCGCCTGTTGCCTTCCGAACCGGTGCATGCTGGCGAACGCGTCCGCATTATTTCGTGCCCCAATTGTGATTTTCGTTCTGGAAATCTCTGGTTCGAAGGAAAACGTTTCGTCCTTCATGAATACCAACAATCCTCTTGCGGTGGAACCCGAAACCGAGAATGAGACCCGCGAACAATTGAGAAGATCGATCGGTCATTTTTTTGGAGTTTCACGTCGCGATACCTCCTCATTTCCTTGGACCAGAGCGAGAGCTGGCGCGGTGACGTTCGGGAATTTTATAAAATGATCAACACGTTAAGACACGGCGCGTTACTCGTAACCGCCATAATCATGGCGGCGACACCGGACCATCCGCAAACTCCGATCGATGCCCAGCGCAACGCCATCCGGTCGCAATTGCCGCGCCGACTATCAGGCCTATTGCGCCAGCGTCCCGACGGGCGGTGAGCGTCGCTGCAATGCCTGCAGAAGAACAAGGCGAAGGTATCGGCGCCCTGCGCGCAGGCCATCAACGCGACCGGTGGCGGTACCGCAGCGCCGGCCGCCGCGGCCGCCGGCGCTGCGAACGCGAGTCCGGGAGCGGGCCCTGCTGCTGCGCCTGCACCCGCATTACTCACGCTGTGCGGCGGCGTGGCGCCGGGCGGCGGCCGCATCATGCAATGTCTGGCGACCCGGGCAGGCTCGGTTGCGCCCGCACGCAAGGAAGTTCTGGCCCAGCGAACTGGACCCGAACGATGCTGGCAGCGACTGCCCGCCCGGGCAGCGGCTTCCCATTTCGGTTCGGACGGTCCCTTGCGACAGCCGATAAATGATCTACACTCGCGATTAACAGTATACTGCCAATTGGAGGGATCGAGCTTGCGTATCGCCGTGGTCGGCGGAGGCCCCGGAGGCCTCTACTTCGCCTATCTCTGGAAGAAGCGCCACCCTGAGGCGCGGATCGATCTGTTCGAACAGAATCCGGCCGGCGCCACCTGGGGCTTCGG
>NZ_JAUYAN010000162.1 GCF_030693485.1 Bradyrhizobium sp.
AGGCGATGCCCCTTGGCCCTGGCGTCATTCAATGCGCGATCCAGCAGCTTGCGGCCGACGCCGCGGCTGCGGAACGGCGGTTCGACCGTCAGCGGCCCCAGCAGCAAGGCCCTGGTATCGTCGATGCAGATCGGCAATTGCCTGACAGAGCCGACCAGCAGCGTGCCGATCCGGGCCGTGAACGACAGGTCGAGCAGATGGTCGACATGCTCGCGCAGCCGGTAGGCGCTCAGCGCGAAACGGCCGGGCCCGAAGGTGCGCTGGTGCAGGCGTTCGATCGGCAGCGCGTCGCTGGGGGTCTCGGCCAATATTGTCAGTGAGAGGTCGCTCATGCTGGGGCGCGGAATAGCATCTGGCGGTCGCGCGGTCTATCGCCCACCCAGCGCTAAATTCCCCTGGCTTATCAGTTCCTGATAACCGGGGGCTGGGACAAATAGGCCAGCAGCTTCATCTCCCGGCGTCCACGCGTCACGGTATCGAGCACCAGGCCCGACGATACCGACAGCACCGCCAGAATCATCAGGCCCATCGACAACACAGCCGTCGGCAGCCGCGGAACGACGCCTTCCTCAAGATAGGTGAAGATGACGGGGAGCGCGAGGCCGATCGAAATCAGCGTCAGGAAGATTCCGATGGCGGTGAAAAAGCGCAGCGGCTTTTCCGACCGGTAGAGCTTCAGGATGGTGCCGAGAATGCGAAATCCGTCGCGCCAGGTGTTGAGCTTGCTGAACGATCCCTCCGGCCGGGCATAATAGGGCGTCTCGATTTCGGCGACCGGCAGCGCCAGCTCCAGCGCATGCACGCTGAGCTCGGTCTCGATTTCAAAACCGTCCGACAGCACCGGGAAGGATTTGACGAAGCGCCGCGAGAACACGCGATAGCCGGAAAGGATATCCCTGAAGGCCTGGCCGAACACCGCGGAGAGAAAGCTGGTCAGCATCCAGTTGCCGGTGCGATGGCCGGGCCGGTACGCGGCGACAGCCTGGTCGACGCGAAAACCCACCACCATGTCGAGATGATCCGACAGCAGCATCTCGATCATGCGCGGCGCGCTGGCGGCGTCGTAGGTCGCATCGCCATCGACCAGCACATAGATGTCGGCATCGACATCGGCGAACATCCGCCTGACGACATGGCCCTTACCCTGGCGGCGTTCGCTGCGCACTTCGGCGCCCGCCTCGCGCGCCACCGCGATGGTACGGTCCGACGAATTGTTGTCGTAGACGAAGATCTGGGCCTGGGGCAGGCTCTTGCGAAAATCCGCTATCACGGTCGCAACCGCGGCTTCCTCGTTGAAGCACGGCACCAGAACCGCAATGCGCATCGTCGGTGTGATCATCGCCGCTTTATCAGCCGAATCAGGCTTGTCATGAGGTCGCGCACGCTTTTACCGGTTGCTGCCCGCTAACGCCACGTTGCGATCGGCGTCCTGCCCCCGAGCACTTCCGCAATCCGCAGACGGGTGCCCGGAGTCGTTTCCTCCGGCAGGGCCGCGGCGTCGAAGAAGCCGCAGGCGACGATCTCGCGGTTGGCCTCGGGCAGCCGGTCCTGGCTGAATTGCCTGACCAAATAGACCGCGACGTGGTCGCGGCGGGAAACATGGCTGTTGAGGAACAGGCCATGCAGCGAAGGCTCGCCGGCAAGCTCGATCCGTCCCTCCTCCGCCAGTTCGCGGCGCAGCGCCTCGCGAAAGGTTTCGCCGGTCTCGACGCCGCCGCCCGGCAGATGCCAGCCGGAGACGTAGCTGTGCTTGACCAGAAATATCCTGTTATCGCCGTCCAGCACCACGGCGCGGACCCCGAGCGTCATGCCGCGGGCGAACCGCCAATAGAGATGGAAAACCCGCCGCAGCGCCGGCTCAAGCGTCGTTCGCAGCTTCTGCAGGTTCATCGCCATCGAAGGCTCCAATAGCTGACCTCGCGTTTGATCCTTGCCTTGCGGCGGCCTGCTTGCCAATACATGGCGGGATTTGGGAGGGCAACACGAGATGATCGTGAAGCGGCGTGAACCAAGCGGCGATCGAGGCGGACGCACCTGATGGCGGCGTTCACGCTGGCGCATTTATCCGATCCGCATATCCCGCCACTGCCGCGGCCACGGCCCGGCGAACTCGTGGGAAAGCGCGCGTTCGGCTATCTCAACTGGACGCGCAATCGCCGCAAGTTCCACCGGCGCGACGTGCTGGACGCGCTGGTGTCGGATATGCGGTCGCAAACGCCTGATCACATCGCGGTCACCGGCGACCTCGTCAATCTCGCGCTCGAATCCGAGTTTCAGCCGGCGCGGACATGGCTGGAGGGCGTCGGTCCGTCCGACCGGGTCACGGTAATTCCGGGCAATCACGATGCCTATGTCCGCGCCACGCAGCATCGTTTTGCGGAGGCCTTCGCGCCCTATCTCCGCGGCGACGATGCGGCTGACGCTGGCGCCGCGTTTCCATCGCTGCGCCGGCGCGGACCGCTGGCGCTGATCAGCGTCTCCTCGGCGGTGCCCACGCCGCCCCTGAAGGCAACCGGATGGCTCGGGCGCATCCAGCTCGACGCGCTCGATCGCCTGCTTTCCAGGCTCTTGGCCGAGCAGGCCTTTCGCGTGTTGCTGGTGCATCACCCGCTGCGGTCGGATGCGTGGGACAAGCGCCTGACCGATGCGCCCGAACTGCTTGCTCTGCTCGGACGCTACGGCGTGGAACTGGTTCTGCACGGGCACGATCACGTTCATTCCACGATCTGGATCGACGGACCGGCAGGCAAGATTCCCACGATCGGCGTGCCGTCGGCCTCCGCGATCGCGCATGACTGGCATCCGGCGGCAGCCTACAATCTGTTCGCGATCGCACGTGAGGGCGATGCCTGGCGGTGCGAACACACCGTGAGAGGCATCGACGATACGCTGTGCGTCCGCCAGATCAGGCAGACGCGGCTGATCTAGAGATTCCGCAAGGTCGCGAACAGCGCCAGCCCGAACAGCGCGATCGCGCCGGCGAGGAAGCCGAGCACGAAGGTCCAGAAGCCGCTGCGGCGCTTCTTCTCGACGACGACCGGCTCGGGCGCCGGCGTCGCCACCAGCGCGTGCTCGCGCTCGATCATGCGGCGGGCGACATAGTCGGTGACGGCATCGACGATGGCGGCGACGTCATGCGACTCCGCGATCACGATGCGGCCGAAGCGGGTATCCTGCACGAAGCGGTAGATACGCTTGTCGCGGCCCATCAGCACATGGGCGACGATGTCGATCCACAGCCTGGGCGTATCGCCATGGCTGATGCCGCGGTCGAACAGGTCGACCTTTTCGGGAATTTGCGCAAACAAGGGCTCCAGCGCGTCGTTGAGAATTTCCAGCCGCGCCACTTCGGCGTCGCGCAGATCGACCACCACACCGGTGCGGTCGGCGGCCTCGATCCGCGCCTGCCGCAGGGCATCGCGCAGACGGACTGGACGCATGGGGCTGACGGCCTGGCTCCCGGTATTCTGCGCGTCTGACATCCGCTTGACCGCCTTCGTCCTGAGGGTTTTCGAAGCGTTAACCTATCAGCAACCACGTTTTGCGCAAATGTTCTTTGTTCCCAATGATTTAGGCCTCTGGGCTCGTGGTTGGGGGGAGAGCGAGAAGAGCAAAACCGCGAGCGGCCCCATTCGGGGTTACCGAATGGGGCCGCTCTCGTCCCTGGACGTCTTCTTCCAGTACTTGGCAGCTAGCCTTACGCCGAAACGCGGGCGGGCTCTTCCACGATGGAGAAGCGCACGCCGGCCTTGTGGCGGTTCTCTTCCGAAATCTCCTTCCAGCAGTCTTCGGCTTCCTTGCGGGTCTTGAAGGGCCCTTTGACCTGCGAGGAGCCTTCCACGAGCTTGTGGAAGTTCATCGAGCCGAACTCGCCGCCAATCACCCAGAAATTGCTGCCTTTGGTCATGATAGTCTCCTGCTCTTGACCGGCTGTTACTCAGCCGAACTGGTTCATCGTGTTGTGGGCGCCGCCCGCCTTCAGAGCGGCTTCACCGGCGAAGTATTCCTTGTGATCGTCACCGATATCCGAGCCGGCCATGTTCTGATGCCTGGCGCAGGCGATACCCTGACGGATCTCCTCGCGCTGGACACTCTTAACATAGCCCAGCATGCCCTGCTCGCCGAAATACTCCTTCGCGAGATTATCCGTCGACAGAGCCGCCGTGTGATAGGTCGGCAACGTGATCAGATGGTGGAAGATGCCGGCACGCTTGGCTGAATCGGCCTGGAAGGTGCGGATGCGCTCGTCGGCTTCGATGCCCAGCGGCGTATCGTCGTATTCCGGCTTCATAAGCTCGGCCCGATTGTACTTGCTGACATCCTTGCCGGCTTCCTTCATCGCATCGTAGACCTGCCAGCGGAAGTTGAGCGTCCAGTTGAACGAGGGCGAGTTGTTGTAGGCCAGCTTCGCGTTCGGAATGACCTCGCGAATGCGGTCGACCATCTTGGCGATCTGCTCGATATGGGGCTTCTCGGTCTCGATCCAAAGCAGGTCGGCGCCGTTCTGCAGCGAGGTGATGCTGTCGAGCACGCAACGATCTTCGCCGGTTCCGGCGCGGAACTGGTAGAGATTGCTGGCGAGCCGCTTCGGACGCATCATCTTGCCGTTGCGGTTGATGATGACATCGCCATTCTTGGCGTTGGCGGCAGTCACTTCCTCGCAATCCAGGAAGCTGTTGTACTGATCGCCGAGGTCGCCGGGCTTGTGGCTCACGGCGATCTGCTGCGTCAGGCCGGCACCCAGCGAGTCGGTGCGGGTCACGACGATACCGTCTTCGACGCCCAGTTCGAGGAAGGCATGGCGGCAGGCCCGGATCTTCGCCAGGAACACCTCGTGCGGAACGGTCACCTTGCCGTCCTGATGGCCGCACTGCTTTTCGTCGGAGACCTGGTTTTCGATCTGCAAGGCGCATGCACCTGCTTCGATCATTTTCTTGGCGAGCAGATAGGTCGCCTCCGCATTGCCAAAACCGGCGTCGATGTCGGCGATGACCGGCACGACATGGGTCTGGAAGTTGTCGACCTTTTCGATCAATGCCTTTTCCTTCGCCTGGTCGCCTGCCTTGCGGGCGGCGTCGATGGCGCGGAAGGTATCGTTGAGTTCACGGGAGTCCGCCTGACGCAGGAAGGTGTAGAGCTCTTCGATCAGCGCCGGCACCGAGGTCTTCTCGTGCATCGACTGATCGGGAAGCGGTCCGAAATCGGAGCGAAGGGCGGCGATCATCCAGCCGGACAGATACAGATAGCGGCGATCGGTCTTGCCGAAATGCTTCTTGACCGAAATCAGCTTCTGCTGCGCGATGAAGCCGTGCCAGCAACCGAGCGACTGGGTGTACTTGGTGGGATCGGCGTCATAGGCAGCCATGTCGCTGCGCATCAGCGCCGCGGTGTAGCGGGCGATGTCCAGGCCGGTCTTGAAGCGGTTCTGCAGACGCATGCGCGCCACGGCCTCGGCGGTGACGCCGTTCCAGGTCGGCTGGGTCTTGAGCAGCGCCTCGGCGGCCGCAAGCTCGCTCAGATAGGAAGCCGGACCCTGGATAGCCTGGTCGCTGATCCCGCGTGGCTGGTAGTTCATGTGCATGATCCCTTCTCGGTGTCGTAAAATCTGTTCGCCACTGATCAATCGACATTCGTGACAGTGCAGTGCGAAAGTGCCGAGAGCTAAACGCTAAACTTCGAAATTCGTATAGATGCCTTGTCATTTAATGGTGATGTCATGTAACATACAAACTTGTCATAGATGTCACGTTGTCACGTTTGTCACAAACAGGGCATAGCCATGGCCAACGATTCCGCAAAAAAGCTGTTCGTCGGGCCCCGGTTCCGGCGAATCCGCCAGCAATTGGGGCTGTCGCAGACCCAGATGGCCGAGGGGCTGGAGATTTCGCCGAGCTATATCAACCTGATAGAGCGCAACCAGCGACCGGTGACGGCGCAATTGCTGCTCCGGCTGGCGGAGACCTATGACCTCGATCTGCGCGACCTCGCCACCGCCGACGAGGACCGGTTCTTCGCCGAACTGAACGAGATCTTCTCCGACCCGCTGTTCCGGCAGATCGACCTGCCGAAACAGGAACTGCGCGACCTCGCCGAATTGTGCCCCGGTGTGACGCATTCCCTGCAGCGCCTCTATGCCGCCTATACCGAAGCCCGCCGTGGCGAGACCATGGTGGCGGCGCAAATGGCCGACCGCGACGAAGGCACCCGCTACGAAGCCAACCCGATCGAGCGCATCCGCGACCTGATCGAGGCCAACCGCAATTATTTCCCCGAACTGGAGCAGGCTGCCGAAGCCCTGCGCGACGAACTGAACGTGCCCGCGGAAGAACTGTTCGCGGCCCTGGCGGCGCGCCTGCGTGAAAAACATTCGGTCGTCACCCGCATCATGCCGGTCGATGTCATGCGCGAGACGCTGCGGCGGTTCGACCGGCATCGCCGGCAACTGCTGATCTCCGAACTGGTGGACAGCCCCGGCCGCGCCTTCCAGCTCGCGTTCCAGATCGGCCTTACCGAAAGCAGCGGCAGTTTCGATGCCATCGTCAACCGCGCCGGACCGCTCGACGATACGCCGCGACGGCTGTACCGCATTACGCTGGCAAACTACTTCGCGGCTGCCGTGATGATGCCCTATCAGTCGTTCCATGGCGCGGCGGAGGCGCTGAACTACGACGTCCACGTGCTGGCGCAACGCTTCAATGCCGGTTTTGAACAGGTCTGCCATCGCTTGACCACGCTGCAGCGGCCCAATGCGCGCGGCGTGCCGTTCTTCCTGCTGCGCGTCGACAATGCCGGCAACGTGTCCAAACGATTCTCCTCCGGCACGTTTCCATTCTCGAAATTCGGCGGCACCTGCCCGTTGTGGAACGTGCACTCGACCTTCGATACGCCGGACCGGCTGCTCAAGCAGGTCATCGAACTGCCCGACGGCACGCGCTATTTCTCGATAGCACAGATGGTGCGCCGGCCGGTGGCGCCGCACCCGCAGCCGCAGCCGCGTTTCGCCATCGGCCTCGGCTGTGAAATCCGCCACGCGACCAAGCTGGTCTATGCCACCGGGATGGACCTGGAAAAAGCCGAGGGCACCCCGATCGGCGTCAACTGCCGGCTCTGCGAACGTGAAAACTGCAGCCAGCGCGCAGAGCCGCCGATCACGCGGACGCTAATTCTCGACGAGAACACGCGACGAGTGAGTTCGTTCGCGTTTTCGAATGCAAGGGAGTTGTGAGGGGCAATCGTCACCTGCCCTATTCGATGAACTTCTTGTAGATCCAGCGGCGGCCGTCGTGGCGGCGCCAGACCTGGCCGGTCAGCAGGCGGCCGGTGATCGATCGCCGGGGAATGATCACGTTCCACAGATGCCAGACTTCGGCCCATGCCGGTTTCGGGCTCAGGCCCAGTATTCGAAATCGCTCCCGGCCTTCAGCGAGCATGTTGGTTTCCGAAAAAACATGCCGGAGGGAAAATCTCCGGCGCCTCACAGGATAGCGCCCGCCGCTGGCGTCGCAATTGAAGTCGCCGGTTAAGCTAACCGGTCAACCTTACCGCGCCGGTGCAAGCAAAGAAGATCGAAGTCGATTAGAGATTGCCGGTCCCGATGCCCGGCGGATTTACCACGATCCACGACGGCGCATTGCCAGGCCGAACCTTTCGGGGTACCGGCGACTGTCTGCCCGGGGACTGCTCGCAAGGAGCAAGACGATGAAATCGCTGCTTACGTCGATTCTGCTGGCAGCCTTGACCTGCGCCGGCCCGACCGCGGGTCTTGCGACCTGGCCGGACTACAAGGGATTCTGGGTCGTCGGCAATCTGACCGCCGGGACATGCGAGATCGTGACCTCCAATCCGGTCATGGACAATCCCCTCACCTCGTTTTCAAGCGGCCCCTATCAATCGCTCGACGACGCCAAGCTCGCCCGCTCCACCATTCCCCAGTGCCCGAAGGATCCGGTCGCCTCGACCAAGTGACCGAAGATCGCCTGCTTCAGCTAGCGGCCGGGACTGCCGGTCCGTGACGACGGCCAGTCGATCGGTCTGTGCTGCAGGCGCCGCCGGATCATCTCATTGCGCCGCCGGTCGGCATAATCGCGGATGGTCGGTGCCGCGGTGAAATGGAATTTGAGTGCCCGGTCGGCATCGGCCTGCTGCCGGATGTTCTCGTAGTAGTGAATCAGCCGCTGATCCGGCATTTTTTCGACACTCATCGCCACGCCCCCGCCAACCAAAAGGGCTACGCCGCATCACATCCCGCAGTCCCGCCGGGGCACCAAAAATGAATTGCCGAAAAAACCGCCCGCCCCGTTAGCGCCAATCCTAATTCACGTGCCGGTCGCCGGTAAGCACAAGACGCGTCGCCGCGAAGGAACCGGCGAGCTGTTCGATTGCGACACAGAGCAGCGCCGCATCAATGGCGGTAGCGCTTTTTCGGGGGATGGTAGGCGCGCGTTGGCCGCGTCGAGAGAACCGACCCCGACTGGTTGGGGACGTAGCCCCGGGATTCCTGCAGGCGCCGCTGATAGCCGGGCGAATTCATGATGCTCTGGGCCGCCCCGCGCGCCAACGCCTCGGTCGCGGTGAGCAGGACGAACAGGGCTGCGGTGCATTTCAGGAACTTGTTCATTCGCCACCTCCGGAACAACGTGCGATGGTTCGGCAACAGGGAATACACACCTTGTTGCGATCCGTATTGGCACCCCGGCGTGGCAATCTGCGGGCAGCGCTTCGAAAACGTTCAATCAGGGAGAAAACCATGCGGATCGCGGTAGTCGGCGCCGGCGGGGTCGGCGGCGGATTTGGCGCCGCGCTGGCGACGGCGGGAGCCGATGTCACGTTCATCGCGCGCGGCGCCCACCTCGCCGCCATGCAGGGCGCGGGTCTGAAAGTGGCTAGCCCCCGCGGCGACAGCCATCTGGTGCCGACCAAGGCGACCGACGATCCCGCCCGGATCGGCCCGGTCGATATCGTGCTGTTCTGCGTCAAGCTGTGGGACGTCGAAAGCGCGGGCGAGCGCATCAAGCCGCTGGTTGGTCCCGGCACCGCCGTGATCCCGCTGCAGAACGGTATCGATGCGCCCGAGCGGCTGATCCCGATCCTGGGCGAGCGCGCCGTGATGGGCGGCGTGGCGCAGATCTCGGCCTCGATCACCGCGCCCGGCGTCATCACCCAGGTCGGTACCTTCATGCGCATGATCTTCGGCGAGCTCGACGGCCAACGCAGCCAGCGCGCCGAGGATTTTCTCGCGCTGTGCCAGAAGGCCGGCTTCGATGCCACCCTGAGCGATCAGATCCTGACCGACCTCTGGATGAAGTTTGTCCTGCTCGCCACCAACGCCAGCATCACCGCGCTGGCGCGCCAGCCGATCGGCCAGCTGCGCGACGACCCCGATATCCGCCCGGTCTTCATCGCCGCCCACCAGGAAGTGATCGACGTCGCACGCGCCCGCGGCGTGACGCTGCCGCCAGATGCACTCGCGAAAATCCTGGAATTCAACAGCCACGCGCCGCCCACCATGAAAGCCTCGATGGCGCTCGACCTCGAACGCGGCAACCGGCTGGAGCTGCCCTGGCTCGGCGGCAAGGTCGCGGAGCTGGGCAAGCAGCTGGGCGTGCCGACCCCAACGCACAGCGTGATGCATGCGATGCTGAAGCCGTATGTGATGGGGAGGATGGGGTGAGTGAGGGACGAGGGCGTAGCGGTTTCGCAAAGGGCCAAAACCCATCTTGTATTAGCCCGATCGTTTATAATGGCACCGTTCCGTGAGGAATGGCCCAGCCCGGGTGGCCGCCCGAGCTGGGTCGCCGTTCGATCGGATCGGTGCCCATCGAAGCCTAGAGGGCTGCCACGCTGCCGTTCGATGACGCCGCAAGGACGCGCGGCTCCGAGCCAACGGCGCTGATTTCAAAGCCGGTTTTCTTCAGAGGCAGGATTGAACCAGTTCGCCCGCACGGCGTTGTCAAGCATGCCCCGGCCGAAGCCACCGTTGACTGGTCCCATGAGCGTGCAGCCTTTCGAGCACGGCTCGATCACGTTGATGCAATCGCAGCCGATGTCAGCCGACACGAACAGGAAGCCGAAGAAGGTTTCGAAGAAGCAATCCATCCGGGCGGACGCGGTCCGGATCGCGAAGGCGAAGATCAGCCGGCGCGGCTCGCTGAGCAAGCAGCGGCAGGCGCTGAAGGGCTGAACCGGCGAACCAGTTCGTCGATTTCGCTTTTATCCTGGACTTCGCTTGGACTTTACCTGCGGAAAGGTGCACCCTTCCCGCAGTTCGACGCTGAATGCCAGCGCAACCCGACGTTTGCCTGGACCCCTTCCAACCACCGAGGTGACCCGCATGCGCGATCCCGCCGTCACGTTCATCGTCATCCTCGCCATTGGCATTGTGGCCGGCTTGCTGTTCGACCGGCTCGCGGGGCCGTCATGGCTGTCCCGCCAGTTCTCCGGAAACCGGGGCATCATCACCAGCGCGCTGGTGGGAATTGCCGGCGCCTTCATCGGCTTTCACATCGCGGTGCTGCTGGCGCTCGGCAGCGGGCTGGCGATGGCGGTCATCGCCGCGGCGCTCGGCGCGGCCGCGGTGCTGTTCGCCTGGCGGATGGCCAAATAATCTGGCACGCGTTCGCGATCGACACGGCCGTGCCGATTTCCGCCGGCGTTGCCGCGCTCGCGCCGGACGATTCATCCGATGACATCCTGGCGCGCGCCGACCGCGCGCGCTATGCCGCCAAGGCGAGGGGCCGCAACCGGACCGCCATCGACCGGCTGTGAAGGCGCCCGCCCGCGCGAAGCCATCCGGCTAGCGTCCCTTGTAGACCGCCTTGCGCTTTTGCTTCACCGCCGCGGTCGCCTCGACGGCGTCCTCGCTTTCCTTGACCTCATACAGCGTGCGCTGGGCCCGGCCGGATTGTTCCGACGGTCCCTGCGGCAAGACGCCCTCCGTGACGAAGCGCTTCAGCGTCTTCAGCACCAGCGGCGAGAATTCGGCCATTTCACGCGCCATTTTCAGCGCGACCGGAACCTGCTGTCCCGTCGGCACCACCTCGTTGATGAGGCCGATATTGAAGGCGCGTTGCGGATCGAGCACCCGGCACAGCAGCATCATCTCCATCGCGATCTTGTGCGGAATCCGCGCCGCCAACCCGGCAATCAGCCCGCCGGTAAATCCCAACCGCGCCTCGGGATAGGAGAATTTGGCATTCTCCGCCGCCACCGTGAGATCGCACATCATCGACAGCACCAATGCGCCGCCGATGCACCAGCCGCCGACCGCCGAGATCACCGGCTTGGTGGTCTCGAAGCCGACGGTGGGAATGCAGCGCCACAATTCGGGAAAGTTGCCGGTATCGGCGCCGGCGGAAAACGCCTCATTGCCGGCGCCGGTGAGCACCGCGGCCTTCTGCGTCGGCGAGCGCTCGAAATCCACAAACGCCTTCTGCAGCAGCAGCGCCGTCTCGGCGCAAATCGCGTTGCGGCGTTCCGGCCGGTTGATGGTGATCAGCGTGGTGCCGTCGGCGTAATTCTCGACCAGTACCTCTTGCATGGATGCTCCCCGCTATCGTCTTGCCAGGGCTGTGATCCTCCGCGAAAGCGGAGGACCCAGTACGCCGCGGCGTATCGACCAATCGCTGACGTCGCTGGAATACCGGGTCACCCGCTTTCGCGGGTGCCGACAAGCGGAGTGGACGTCACACGCGCACATCACTCTGCGGCTTGACGCGTCTCCGGCCCGTCGAGCACCTCCAGCACCACCGGCGGCGACATCGGCAGGCTGTAGAAGCGTTTGCCGAGCGCGTTGTAGATGGCGTTGGCGACGGCGGCCATCACAGGGACCAGCGGCACTTCACCGACCCCCTTGACGCCTTGCGGATGCTTCGGATTGGGCACTTCGACCATCACGCAGTCGAGCATCGGCAAGTCGGAGCAGACCGGCATGCGATAGTCGAGGAAGCCGGCGTTATCGACCTTGCCGCTCCTGTTGTAGATGTACTCCTCGTTGAGCGCCCAGCCGATCCCTTGCGCGACGCCGCCCTGGATCTGGCCCTCGACGTAGCCCGGATGAATTGCGCGGCCGACGTCCTGGACGGCGGTGTAGCGGATCACGCGGACGATGCCGAGTTCGGTATCGACCTCGACGTCGCAGATGTGGGTGCCGAAACCGCCCTCGGCGCCTTCGGTATTGAGCTGCACGCCGGCGCCGATCGGCCCGCCCATGGTCGGGGCCTTGGCCGCGAGTTCGGCCAGCGTCAGCGGTTCAAACTGGCCGGCGTTGGGGCTGGCCGGATGCGCCGCGCCGTTTTCCCATTTCACCGCCTCGGGATCGATGTCCCAGATTTTCGCGGCGCGCTCCTTGAGCGTGGTGATGATCTTGTCGGTCGATTGCGTCACCACGATCGCGGAGGCGAACAGCACGCGGCTGCCGCCGGTGAGATTCGAAAAGCCGATGGTAGCTGTGTCGCCGATCAGGACGGACACCCGCTTGTAGTCGATGCCGAGCAGCTCGGCACAGATGTTGGCGATCGCGGCGCGCGAGCCGCCGACATCGGGATGGCCCGTGGTGACCACGACGTTGCCGTCCTCGGTGATGTTGACCTGCGCCGAGGATTCGCCGCCGGCGTTGAACCAGAAACCGGAAGCAACGCCCCTGCCCTGTAGTTTTCCGAGCGGCGCGGTGTAATGCGGATGAGCTTTCGCGGCTTGCAGCGTCTCGACATAGCCGATGCGCGGAAACACCGGGCCGAACGCGGCTTTTGTCCCTTGCTTCGCGGCGTTCTTCAGCCGCAACTCCAGCGGATCCATCTTGAGCGCTTCGGCGAGTTCGTCGAGCACGCACTCCACCGCATAGGCGCCGATCGGCGCGCCGGGCGCGCGGTAGGCCGCGACCTTGGAGCGGTTGGACAGCACGTCGAAGCCGACCGACAGCACATGCGGGATCTCGTAGGGCGAGAAGCTGCAGCCGACCGCGCCGCGGATCGGCGAGCCCGGCAGCGCGCCGGCCTGCAGATAAAAGGTGCCCTGGGCGGCGACGATGGTACCGTCCTTCTTGGCGCCGATCTTGACCGTGCTCTTGGAGCCCGACGTCGGCCCGGTCGCCCGCATCACTTCCTCGCGGGTCATCACCATCTTGACGGGACGGCCGGATTTTTTCGCCAGCAGTGTCGCCAGCGGCTCCAGATAGACGATGGTCTTGCCGCCAAAACCGCCGCCGATCTCGGCGGGGATAGCGCGGATGTCGCTCTGCGGAATGCCGGTGAGATACGCCGTCATCGCGCGCACCATGAACTGGCCCTGGCTCGAGCTCCAGATCGTGGTCTTGTTGTCGGCGCCGACGCTGACCAGGCAGGCGTGCGGCTCGATATAGCCCTGATGCACCGGGCGGGTGGTGAAGCTGCGCTCGACGACCACTTCGGCCTGCGCAAAACCTTCGGCAACGTCACCCTTCTTGACCTCGAGCCGGCCGCCGATGTTGGACGGCTTGCCCTCGAACTTCATGAAGTCGTGCAGGATCGGCGCATCCGGCGCGATCGCGTCGTCGATCTCGATCACCCACGGCAACACTTCGTATTCGACCTCGATCAGATCGCAGGCCTGCGCCGCGATTGCTTCCGTGGTGGCGGCCACCGCCGCGACGGGGTGGCCGGGGAACAGCGCCTTCTCGCGCGCCATCACGTTGCGGCACATCCAGCGCATGTCCTGGATGCCGAGCATGACCGACTTGTCGATCGGGAAGTCGACGACATCGCGCGCCGACACCACCGCCTTGACGCCGGGCAGCGCCTCGGCCTTCGAGGTGTCGATCGATTTGATGCGGGCGTGCGGATGCGGGCTGCGCAGCACCTTGCCCCAGATCATGCCGGGCATGTTGGTATCGGCGGCGTAGGCCGCGCGGCCGGTGACCTTGTCGGCGCCGTCGGGCCTGATGGTACTCTGGCCGATCCACTTGTTGTTGGTAACGACGTTCATTGCGCTGCCTCCCGCATTTCATCGGCGGTTTCCATCACCGCCCGCACGATCTTGTCGTAACCGGTACAGCGGCAGAGATTGCCGGCCAGCCAGAACCGCACCTCCTCCTCGCTCGGCTTCGAATTCTTCCGCAGCAGCGCGTCGGATGCGACCAGCATGCCTGACGTGCAGATGCCGCACTGCAGAGCCGCCATTTCCAGGAATTTCTGCTGCAGCGGATGCAACTTGTCGCCGTGGGCCATGCCCTCGATGGTCTGCAGCTGGTGGCCTTCAGACTCGACCGCGAGCATCA
>NZ_JAUYAN010000163.1 GCF_030693485.1 Bradyrhizobium sp.
CAGGCGGTGGGCGACGGCGGCAATGCCGAGCGGTCCGAAAGGCATGGTCAGTGCACTCCGGCGCAGATGGTCGCCCGCATGCAGGGTCGATTCGAGCGCGAGGCCAAGCCCGTCTGCCGCGACCGCGAGCGCCAGATGGGCGCGGTCGAATTGCAGGCCGCGCGGATTGAGCGGGACCAGCGGCGCGTGCCGGGCCGACCACTGGTCCCAGGGCACCACGCAGCGCAGCGAGTGGATCAACGGCACGCGGGCGATATCGGCGGGGGTGGTCAAGCGGTGCTCGGCCATGAAGCCTGCGCTCGCCAGCGGCACGATCAGTTCCTCGACCAGCGGCACCGCCTCACAGGAATCCGGCACCGGACGCGCATACTGGATATCGATCAGGATGCCGTCCCGGCCGAGCCGCGCGGGCTCGTGACTGGCATAGAGCGCAATATCGATCGCCGGGTGCGCGCGTAGGAACTGTCCGAGCCGCGGCACCAGCCAGAGCGTGGCAAAACTCGGCGAGGTGTGGATCGGCAGGCGGCGCACGCCGGCGCCGGAGGCGACGCGGCGCGTTGCGGTCACCAGCCGGGCAAAACTCTCGCCGATCGATGCGCTGTAGGTCAGCGCCTCCTCGGTCGGGATCACGGTTCGATTGACGCGCAGGAACAGCGGTCGATCCAGCATGCCTTCCAGCGCGCGCATCTGGTGGCTGATCGCCGACGGCGTCAGGTTCAACAGCTTGGCCGCGCCGGCAAAACTGCCAGCCTCCATCACGGCGCGGAAGGTCAACAGCCACTGCAGCGGCGGCAAATCGCCGATCATTGACGAATACAGTTCATCGATAAACGCATCCTTATTCGCTTTTTTGCGCTATTTTGTCATGCTACCATTCACAAATGAGGATTGCAGCTCATCAAATAAGCTGCAGACGATCCGGAGGAGACGTCGCCCGCCCGAGGTAGGGGCTGCACTGGCTTTTCTGGTCGTCAATTCCTCACTGGATGAGGCTGGCCCGATCATCGATCGGCCGAAGGCGGAAGGCGCACCCACATGAACCTGCATCGCATGCTGCTGGAACGGAAAGCGGCCGGACGGCCGGTGACGGTCGCCATCATCGGCGCCGGGAAATTCGGAACGATGTTCCTTTCACAGGCCCGCAACACCGACGGCATGCACATCGTCGGCGTCGCCGACCTCAACACCGCGCGCGCCCGCTCGCAGTTGAACCTTGCCTGCTGGCCGCAGGAGCAATATGCGGCGGCCACGATCGAGGACGCGCTCAAGAACGGCGCCACGCACATCACCGACGATGCCGACAAGCTCGTCACCCATCCCGGCGTCGAGGTCATCATCGAGGCGACGGGCGATCCCGGCGCCGGCATCCGATTCGCGCTGAAAGCGATCGAGCACGGCAAGCACATTATCATGGTCAATGTCGAAGCCGACGCCGTCGCCGGTCCGTTGCTGGCCCGCAAGGCGAAAGCGGCCGGCGTGGTCTATTCGCTGGCCTGGGGCGACCAGCCGGCGCTGATCGCCGACCATGTCGACTGGGCGCGCGCGGCGGGCTTCAAGGTGGTGTCGGCCGGCAAGGGCACGCGCTATCACCCGACATACCACCAGTCGACGCCCGACACGGTCTGGGACATCCTCGACAAGTACATGAAGATCAAGGATCGCAACTCGATCAATCCGAAGATGTTCAACAGCTTCGTCGATGGCACCAAGTCGGGCATCGAGATGACCGCCGTCTGCAATGCGACCGGGCTTCATGCGCAGACCGAGGGCCTGTCGTTTCCGCCGGCGACACGTTTCGAGCATGCCGAGATCTGCAAGCCGAAATCGGACGGCGGCGTGCTGGAGCGCAAGGGAGTGACCGAGGTGACGTCTTCGGTCTATCGCGACGGCACCGATGTTCCCAACAGCCTGGTGATGGGGACCTATGTCGTGATCGAGAGCGACAGCGCCTATACCGAGGAGTGTTTTCGCGAGTACAGCATGCTGCCGGACAAGACCGGCAAATATGCCTGCCTGTACCGGCCGATCCACATGATCGGGCTGGAACTCGGCATCTCCGTCGCCTCCGCCGCGCTGCGCAAGGAGCCGACCGGCGCGCCTGTCATGTTCAACTCGGATGTCGTCGCCACCGCCAAGCGCGCGCTCAAGGCCGGCGAGATGCTCGACGGCGAAGGCGGCTTCTGCGTCTGGGGCAAGCAGACCCCCGCCACGGCCTCGCTCGACGAGGGTTATCTTCCGCTCGGGCTCGCCCACAACGTCAAGCTCAAGACCGACATCGCCGAAGGTCAGCGCCTGAAATGGAACGACGTCGCCTACGATCCCGCCAATCTCGCCGTCAAGATCCGGCGCGAGATGGAGGCCGCCTTCGCCCGCCCCAACACCCGCGCCGCATGACCGGCAATCATGCATCGGGAGGGCAGCGTCGCGACGCAATCGTCCCCGACGCTACGCGCTCATGAAACGGTGCGGAACTTTTCGGCGAAGGGTTCCGGCCGCGGCTCCCCGCAGCCGTCACCAATTGGCGTTGGTGCCGCGCGTGTCGATGTGAACGAAGCTTGAATATTTGCCGATACCGCCCTTGAAATCGGGCGTACTGGCGCGCACTGCCTTCGCAACCGCATGCCACTGCGCGGCCGTGCCGCTGACGCAGCGAAAATCGATCGCGTTGAATTCCATGTGGAGGCTGGCGCTTTCTCCGCCGATACAACTGTTATAGGCCGGACTGCGATACCCCGACAGGACGGTGCATTTGGCATTCAGCCGGTGCCGAATTTCATCGAGCATCCTCGCCGTGGCTGCGATGCGGTGCCATTTTGCCTGCTCTGGAAGATGGTTCCTGCCAGCGCAACTGCCGCCCGGCGCGTTGCTTGCGCCCATGAACAGTAGTTCCTCAGCGCTGAAATGGCGCAGGCCCAGCGACTGAACGAAGCTCCGGAACGCCTGCATGTCGAAGGCTGTTGACGCCGGCGCGGCTGCAGTCGAACCCCGGACCGGAGATCCCGGATCGAAACCGGCGCCAATGTCGACCTTGGAGAACTCCTTCTTGTCATTCATCTTGGCGGACGTCTTGCGGGACGGTTTTGCGATTGGTTTGCCGCTTGGCGCCCTGGATGCGGCCTTCGTCGCTGGCGGCAGGGGAGATGCTTTTCCGCCGGCCGCTGCGAATCCGTCTTCGAAGACCCCTGCGCCTCGCACTGCGGCCATCTCACCGACTCCGATGAAGTCGGTAATGCCCGCGGCGATAGCCTTGGCAATCTTGTCGAGATAGGCAGTCGTCTTCAGCCGCGTCTCTTCGGCAGCGACGTCCATGAAACTGACTTCCAGCAGGCAGCAAGCGGTGCTGGCATGATGCAGGCCCGGTTTGAGTACGCCCAGCGGCTGACGCTTCACGCCTCCCGGATGGCCGGCGTTGCGGTCATTATGTCCGGTAGCCGCGACGACACGCTTCTGAACAGCGCGGCAAAGGTCGGCCGACAGCGAATTGTGCACCGTGTTGCAGATGGTCTCGGTGCCTTGCACCACGTGGTCGAAGCCGTTGAGGTGAATCGAGAGGAACACCGGCGCGGCGATCGACTTCGCTGCTTTCGCGCGGTCTGCAAGCCCGACATTGTTATCGGCCTTGCGCGTCAGCACCACGCTATGGCCGAGATCGGCCAGGATCTTCTCAGCGCGGAACGCAAGATCCAGCGTAACCGTCTTCTCCAGCAAACCCGTGGGACCGACCGCATTGTTGGGGCTGGAACCGCCTATTTTCGCTGTTCCACCGTGACCGGGATCAAGCACGACCAGAGTCATTTCTGCTCCTTTTTTCGCTTGAGGCTGGCAGGACTATTTTTGACGGCTGAAAGACTAACCCGAAATTCTATCAATCCTAGGTGGTATTCTTGAAAAAGTAAACTGTCCGCGTGACCGGGTTGGCGGTGGCGTCGCGCGACACCAGCGTGTTCCTGCCGCCGGTGGATGTTTGCGGCGCTCCATCCGGTCAAGGCGGCGAGCCTGCCATTCCCGCCTTCGCTCTTCGAGCTGCGGCGGACAAGTCAGCCAGCCCCACGACTGGCGGCGATCTCAGCCTCCCGCCATCAGATCCTTCGCCAGCGCCATGTAGGCCGGCAGCGTGACGGGATCGTTGGCGGCGTTGCCGGCGGCCGGGTGCGAGGCATAGCGTGCGATCACCATCTCGGCTTTTGGATCGATATAGATGCCCTGGCCGTGCACGCCGCGCGCCATGTAGGCGCCGTGCGCATTGTGCGTCACCCACCACTGGTTCCGGTACGACGCGCCGGGCAGCGTGGCGTAGCCGGCCGGTCTGAATTTCTCGGGATCGCCGCCGCGCGCAATGTCCTCGACCACGGCGGACGGCACGATCTGGCGGCCGTTGAAGCGGCCGTGGTTGCGGATGGTTTCGCCGAAGCGGGCGAGATCGCGCAGCGTCGTCGAAAGGCCGCCGCCGCCGCTTTCGGTGCCGATGCGGTCGACTTGATAATGCGCGTCCTCCTCCGCGCCCATCGGCATCCAGATGCGCTCCGACAGCAGATCGGACAGCGTCATGCCGCTCGCCCGTCTGATGATCCAGGCCAGCACGTCGGAATTGACGGTCTTGTAGGCGAACGCCTTGCCGTGCTCGCCCTGCTTGCGCTGCGTGCACAGGAAATTGAGAATATGGGTCGCGCCCTCATAGCCCGGCTCGATCGGCGCCATGCCGTTCGCGCGCCGCAGGGCGAACACCCCGGAATTCCTATCGGTATAGACCTCAGTGTATTCGAGGCCCGTCGTCATATCCATCGCCTCGCGCACCCGCGCATCGCCGAACGCGCTGGCCTTCAGCTCCGGCACATAGTCCGTGATCGGCGCCTGCGGATCGATCCTGCCTTCGGCAATCAGGATGCCGGCCAGCGTGCCGGTGAACGATTTTGTCACGGACATCGAGATGTGCGGTTTGTGCGGCTTCAGCGCGCCGAAATAACGCTCGTAGATCAACTTGCCCCGGTGCAGCACCGCGATGCCGTCGGCATAGGTTTCCTCCAGCATGCGCGCGAAGGTCATGGGACGGCCATCCATCGTGACGGACGCCGACGCGCCGATATCATGGTCCTCACGCGGCAGCACCGACACCGGCCCTGCCCCGCGCCAGACATTCACGGTCGGCACCAGCTGGCGGATATTGCTCCAGGCCCAGCGCAACTCGGGAAAGCTGCGGAACGAACCGTTGTGAAACGTGATGGTCTTGTCCGGCGGCGGCGGAAAACCCTGCATCCAGCCGAGCGATTGCGGATCGGTGTCAGTGGCGGTTGCTGGACTCGGGCTGGATGCGGCGGTCGCGACGGACATCTGGGCTTACTCCGAAGGGGTGATGTGGAATCGTAGCATGATGCAGGGTGAGGCGCAGCAAGCAGCACGCAGCATGGATGGAGCGAAGCGATACCCATCAAGCGTCTTTTGTATGAGATGATGGGTTTTGCAAGCGGCCCACCCCATCCTGCGGGTTGCGCGGCGGCGCCGGCGAATCGCGCATCCAGCGTCGAAGTTTACCGGTGCCAATCCTCGAGCCCGAGTCCACCGACGCGAACGAATTCGCGGGCATTGTGAGTTACGATCTTCAGCCCCCGCCGCAAGGCACAAGCCGCGAGCAGCAGGTCATAGGCGCCGATGGGCGTCCCGCGCTCGTTCAGGCTTGCGCGCAATTGCGCCGCCACGCGGGCATCCTCGCGCTCGAAGGGCAGGACGGAGATCGTGTTCAGAAGCATCCGCATGGCCTCCCGCACGCGCGGCGCAAGGCCGGGGTTGCGCGCCAGTCCGTACTCCACTTCCAATTCGGTAATGACCGAAACGGTCAATTGGGACGGCGCTTCCTGACGGAGCCGCGCCATCACCGCCTGTTCGCCGCGCGCGAAGTCACTCAGCACATTGGTGTCGAGCAGATACTTCACGAAAAGGCGTCTTCACGCGGCGGCCGCAACTCATCGCGATACGCTTCGAATGGCGGCGTGTCGGGAACGCCCTGCCACTCCAGGATCAGCGGTGGCCAGCCAGGGCTGCCGAGCGTCTTCTTGTCCAGCCATTCGCGCAACGCCTTGCGGATCAACCCGCTGCGCGTCTCGCCCAGCGTCTTGGCCGTCTGGTCCAGTTCCTCGGCCGTCTGATCGTCGAGATAGAGGTTGAAGTTCATGAGAAATCACCCGGGGGTCGGATATAACCTGTTACAGGTTATATATTGAGGCAAACCTCCGCAAGGGCCGGAGGTCCTGGACTGCACCCCATAAGTGAGACACGGTAATTTCTGTGCACTAAACTTCTCCGCCCATTAAATGCACTGCCGCCGTAATTCGAACGCGCAGCATCTGCTGCCGTCCCGCTATGCCGTTTTTGCAGCAGCCGCACTCGGTATATCGGTTTGGGAAAAATCGGCGCCCTTGTACAACAACGGGAGCCCCCGCACCTTCGCGAGTGCATAACTGAACACATCACCGAAGTTCAATCCCGCGGGATGGCCGCTGCCTCTGCCATAAGTCACGAATGCCGCATATGCCGCGTCTGCTTCGGACGCGGCCGGCGCGACCAGTTCGAAGGTCGGCAGCCGCAGCATGTCGTTGAGAAGAACGACCGCGCGTTCACCGCGCCGGCCATGGACTACCATGCGCGCCTCGACGGCCGAGACGGTGCTGACCAGAGCCTTTTCGGCGCGTTCGATTATTCTGATGAAGTCCTGCCGCTCCGGCTCACCCAGCGCGATGGCGACGATGGCCGAGGTGTCGACCACGATCATTTCGGCAGTCCGGCCGCGTCCCATTCCAGGGGATCATTGGCGTCCGTACGATCGGGAACGCGGTCCAGCTGCGCCAGCAGCGCCGCCATTTGCCCGGGTATGGCCGCCGACTGGGTCTGGCTTGCGAGGGCATCGATGGCACGTTCGACGACAGCGGTTTTGGTCATGCCGGTGGCACGAGCCAGCCGTTCGACCTTCGCCACAACAACCGGATTTGCGATTTGCAACGCCATGACAACCGCGCGAATGCTGATTTATTGATGATCAATATACATCAACATACCCGAGTTTCAAGGGTCACCTACTCCCACTCAATCGTCCCCGGCGGCTTGCTCGTGATGTCATACACCACCCGATTGACGCCCTTGACCTCGTTGATGATCCGCGTCGCGGTCTCGCCGAGAAACTTCATATCGAACGCGTAGAAATCCGGGTTGCGGTGACAGTGCGTTAAACTACTCCGACCATTAAATGCACTGTCACCGTAATTCCAAAGAGTGTTGATCGCTAGTTCGGTTGCCTATGGGTCTAGCTGCCCAACCAGGCCGTGATTGCCTGGAAATCACATACTCCCCGCCAAGAACTTACGATGCGGAAACTTCCACCTGTGGGAACCTTGCTTTCAATATACACTTGCGAAGCGGCTCTTTGCCGGAAGAACAGGCCAGTTGGCTTCGAAGATAGATTAGTTGGACGAGGTGCATTGCATTGAAAAAGCCCCCACGCAAGAAACCCGGAAGGAAGAAGGCCGCCAAGAAATCGATGTCCGCGCGCAACAAGAGCCATGTTTTGCTCGATGACTTCACGCAACGTTTCTCACAACTTCAGAAATTGTTTGAACGGTACAATCCCCACGACGTGTGCGTTGCGCTCAACATCTCCGATCTCTGGCTCCCGAATATCTCCAGTCAGGTAAAACATCTCTTCGCATTCAGTGTTTTTGCTTCACTACCCCCTCAGAGCTTCGCGTTCGACAAACGAATCGACAGTTACCCAGCCTTTCATGATTTTTCCAGTAAGATGCTGCGGTGTCTTCCAGAGTTTTCTATGCTGGAGGACTATGTACCGGAGGCGGATTGGGGCGAGATCAAGGTATTTTCAAGAGGTCAGTACCTAAGATTATTCTATGGTAGTTCCGTGGAGCGCATTTCCGACTACGTCGACGCGTTCAAGCTGCAACATAGTTCTTCGCCCTCAGCACTTAACGATTTGCACGCGGTCTTGAGATTTCAAGACTACTTGGTGTCCACCATCGATCACGCATTCGTCGGCGATGCTACGGGCGTGACGCCTGGTCACATCGAAACGCCCCAAAACGCATTTTGGGACCATTGCCATACGGCCTTGACGGAAGGCCCTTTGGAATTTGGACCTGATGTAGGCATCAGCCCAGATCTCGTTATCGAACTTGGGACTTGTCGCACACCGAAGACCAAGTCACGCTTCGGCGACGCGCTGATGACAGGAACCCTCCTACCCGCAGTCTCTATCCGAATCGAGGATAAGCAGTACCCGTTGTCTCTCAGGAACGCGCTCGGCTCCGTGTTGGATTATTGGGACGTTCGCCATAAGACAAATGACCAATCCTCAACAAATTCAGTCGCAGAGTTCCTCGGGCAACGATTCCATCCCCGAACGATGTTTCAAGGTCCACTAGCGCTGGCCACTCGCGCCCATACCTTACCATATCAGTTTGCGGCGTTTATTCACAGCGAACGGAAATGCCAATTCGTAATCGTGCTGGACGATCGCGCGCTGGGTGACTTACCCGATATAGAGAAAGACATTCGCGACATCTTCGCGGCTAATGAGGATTGGGGTCTTCGACTTGAGAACGATCGACGCGTCGCTGAATTTCGCGACGCAAATGGAAATCTTCTTCGGCCAGAGGAAACGTCGATCATCGCTATCATTCCTCGTACTGGGACCGCGCCGAAGAGAGTGCGAGTGCCTAAGACGACCGCCAGAATTCTATCGCTCCCGGATTTCGTTACCATCTTCGA
>NZ_JAUYAN010000164.1 GCF_030693485.1 Bradyrhizobium sp.
TGGTCGCGGCGTTGAGTGAGCTGGAAATCTTCGGCTTGACGGCGTAGCCGTGGGCGCCGCAGGGATTGGCCATGTCGACC
Organism: Bradyrhizobium sp.; assembly: GCF_030693485.1. Classification (GTDB taxonomy): domain Bacteria; phylum Pseudomonadota; class Alphaproteobacteria; order Rhizobiales; family Xanthobacteraceae; genus Bradyrhizobium. The sequence goes on from NZ_JAUYAN010000164.1 coordinate 81, forward strand.
GCGAGGGCCGCGCAGGCGCGCTTCATGGTCACCGCCTTGCATTCGCCCTTGCACTGCTTCAGCGCCGCGGCGCGGGCGGCGGCTTCCTCCGGGTAGTCATAGGCCTGGCCATAGGCACCGCATTTGCCGACCGCGAACGCGCCGGCCGCCCATGACGGCGTGGCCAACAGCCCGAACAGCGCGAAAATCGCGGCACATGCAAAGATCGCGCGACGGTGCGCGGCGTCAGAAAACGTCAAAATCCCCTCCCCCGAGGCCTGGCCGCGGGAATCTACCTCATGGGACGTTTCGACTTGGTGAACGAGAGATTGAATTTGCGGGTGGCGGGGTGGGCAATCACCCCCGCTGTGCCTCTTCCAGCGCCTGCGGGGTGTCGATGTCGAGAAACGCGCCATGGCCCTCGACCGGGACTTCCGCCACCGCCTCGGCGTGTTTGGCGATCAAATGTCGGGCGCCGATATCGCCCTCCAGCGTCATCAGTTCGTTGAAGAAGCGGCGCGACCACAATACCGGATTGCCGCGCCGGCCGTCGCTGACGGGCACCGCGATCAGGCTGCCGCGATCCGGCGCAAAGGTCTCGATCAGCCGGTCGATCAGATCCGCGGAGATCAGCGGCATGTCGCCGAGACAGACTACCGCGCCGTCGGCATTTGGTGGCACCGCGGCGATGCCTGATTTGACCGAACTGGCGAGGCCCTCGGCGAAATCCGGATTGCGCACGAACGTCACGTTCAGCCCGGCCAATGCCTGCTCGACCTGCGCGGCCTGATGGCCGGTCACGACCACGACGCCGGAGGCCTTCGAAGCCAGCGCCTGTTCGGTCACGATCCGCACCAGCGTCTTGCCGCCGAGTTCGGCCAGCAGCTTGTTGGGACCGCCCATCCGGGTGGAGCGCCCGGCGGCCAGAATGATCGCGGCGACGTTGCGGTTGCCCTCGGGACCGACAGGCGTGCGCGGCTGCGGCCGGGTCACGATTTCCATCAACAGCCCGCCGACGCCCATGCCGGTGAGTTCGGCGCGGGTGACCTTGAGGCCGGCCAGCAGGCGCATCAGCACCCAATCAAAGCCGTTCTCGACCGGCGAGCGCGCGCAGCCGGGCGCGCCCAGCACCGGCACGCCGCCGGCATTGCCGATCAGCAGGAGATTGCCGGGATCGACCGGCATGCCGAAATGCTCGATCGAACCGCCGATGTCGGTGATCGCCGCCGGAATCACGTCGCGCCGGTCGGCGATCGCGGAAGCGCCGAACACGATGACAAGCTCGGCGCCGAGCCCGAGCAATTCCCGGATCGAAGCCGCGAGATCAGCCTCGTCATGCGGCACGCGGCGCTCGGCCATGATGGCGGCGCCGGCCGGCGCCAGCCGTTCCGCCGTGACCCGCAGCGTCTTCTCGATGACCTTCGGCGCCAATCCCGGCAGCAGGGTCGAGACAATGCCGACGCGTTTTATGACATAGGGCGCGACAAGCAGCCCGCCGCCGCTGGCAGCCGCTACGGCAGCGTCCCGCAGCGTGCCTGCGACGCCGAATGGAATGATCTTGACGGTGGCGATCATCTCGCCTTCGACCACCGGCTTGAACGCAGCCAGCGTGGCGAAGGTGATGGCTTCATCGACCGCATTGATGCGGTCGACCCTGGCGCGGTCCACCACCAGCACGCCGGCCCTGGCGGCAAACAGATTGGCGCGACCGGTGAAGGCGCGCTCGACATTGACGCCGTCGTCGGCGACGGCCTGCGCGATGCTGGCGGCGGCGACGTCTTCGGAGACGTCGCCCGGCTCCAGCCGCACCACGACGACTTCCTTGACGCCCGCTTTATCGAGAGCCGCCACCTCGGCGGGACCGATCGTGGTGCCCTTCTTCAGCACCAGCGATCCCTGGCGCAGCGTATGGACGGTGACGCCGCCGACCGCGTCGGCCGGACTGGCGGGACCGAACTTCATGCCGCCTGTTCTTTTTCTTGTTTCGGCAGCCGCAGCTGCGCGGTGATCTCGGCCATGATGGCGACCGCGATCTCCGACGGCGACACCGCGCCGATTGCGAGCCCGATCGGCGCGTGAATGCGGGCGATGTCGCTGTCATTGGCGCCCTGCGCCTTCAGCCGCTCGCCCCGCTTGGCGTGGGTCTTACGCGAGCCCAGCGCGCCGATATAGAAGCAGTCGCGCGCGAAGGCGTGCAGCAGCGCCGGATCGTCGATCTTCGGATCATGCGTCAGCGCCACGAACGCCGTGTAGTGATCGATGTTGAGCGGCGGCAGCGCCACGTCGGGCCACTCCGCGATCAACGGCACATCCGGAAACCGCTCCGGGCTGGCAAAGGCCGTGCGCGGATCCACCACCGTCACGTCGTAGTCCAGCGAGCGCGCCAGTGGCGCCAGCGCCTGGCTGATGTGAACCGCGCCGACGATCACGAGTCTGGCGGTCGGCGCATAGACATTGAGAAACAGCTTTTTGCCGCCGGCTTCGATGGTGCCGCTCTTGCCCATGCGCAGCTGTTTTGCCAGTTCCGATCGCAGCGGATCGCTGGAAATATCGGCGGCCTTGACCAGCCGCTGGTCGCCATTGTCGGTATCGGTGACGACGATCACCGGCCGGCGCGCGGCGCGCTCGACATTGACGGCCTTGAGGGTCTCGAGCTTCACGACTGGCCCACTTTCTCGACGAACACCCGGATGGTGCCGCCGCAGGACAGCCCGACATTCCAGGCGGTCTCGTCGGCGACGCCGAATTCGAGCATCTTCGGCTTGCCGCTGGCGATCACGTCGAGCGCCTCAGTGACCACGGCGCCTTCGACGCAGCCGCCGGACACCGAACCCAGAAAGGTGCCGTCATCGTTGATGACGAGGCTGGAGCCCGCGGGCCGCGGCGCCGAGCCCCAGGTCTCGACCACGGTGGCCAGCGCCACGCCATGGCCGGCGGCCTGCCAGTCCTCAGCCGCTTTCAGGATATCTTCGTCGCGATTGAGCATGGGAGCCTCTTTCAAGCTGCAGACCTGATCAGGCTGCGGTGGTGCGGCGGCGGCGCCGAGGACAACGCCGCGATCAGTCCCTCGATCGAACTCAAATTATGTACCGGACGGAATTCGTCAACATGCGGCAGCATCATTTTGATGCCCTGCGCCTTGGCCTCGAAGCCGCCGAAGCGCAGCAGCGGGTTAAGCCAGATCAGGCGGCGGCAGGAACGATGCAGCCGGTCCATCTCGAATGCCAGCCTGGCGTCGGCCTCGCGCTCCAGCCCGTCCGAGATCAGGAGCACGATGGCGCCCTGCCCGAGCACGCGGCGGCCCCATAATTTGTTGAAGGCGTGCAGCGAGGTGCCGATCCGGGTGCCGCCGGCCCAGTCCTCCACAACAGACGAACACGCCGCCAGCGCCTCGTCGGGATCGCGCGCGCGCAGACTGCGCGTCACATTGGTCAGCCGGGTGCCGAACAGGAACACCGAGACGCGCTTGCGCGCGTCGGTGATGGCATGCAGGAAATGCAGGAACAGCCGCGTGTACTCGCTCATCGAGCCCGATATATCGAGCAGCGCCACGATCGGCGCCGGCTTGTCGATCCGCCCGAGCCGGTGGATGTCGATGATGTCGCCGCCGGTGCGTAAACTGCCGCGCAAGGTGCGGCGCATGTCGAGCCGCAGGCCCCTGATATCCGGCTGATAGCGGCGGGTGCGCAATTCGGCCTGCGGCAGCCGCATCTGCGCGATCGCGCGGGTGACCTGCGCGATCTCGGCCGCACTCATCTGCGCGAAATCCTTCTTCTGCAGGATTTCCTTGTCGGACACGGAGAGCCGCAGTTCCTGCTCCTGGGCCTGCGGCATCTCGGTGGTCTGCGGCTGCGACAGTGCCTCCTGGACCCGGCGCGACGCCGGCGGCGGTTTCTTTTTGGCGTGATCCGGCAGCGGCACCGAATCCAGCATGTGCTTCCACTCCTCGGCGGCGCGGAAGAACAGGTCGAAGGCCTGCGCAAAGATCAGCGCATGCTCGTGGCGCTTGACGAAGATGGCTTCCAGCGTGGTGAAGACATCGGCGCGATTGCCGATCTCGATCACCTGCAGCGCATTCAGCGCATCGATCACCGCGCCCGGCCCGACCGGAATCCCGGCGGCGCGCAACGCCCGGGCGAAGCCGACGACATTGTCGGCCATTTGGCCGGTGGGAGGATCGAGATGATTGATGGCCATCGGAATCGTCACTCTCTCATACGGCCGGTGCGCTCCCTCTCCCGCCCTTGCGGGGGAGGGTTGGGGTGGGGGCTGCCTCAACAATCGCACTGTCCGATGCAGTCGCCCTGCTCCGGGCAACACAAAACTCAACCGCCTGACTGTCGGAGAGAGCCCCGACCCCAGCCCTCCCCCGCAAGAGCGGGAGAGGGGGCGCACTGCCGTTGCTAACTCTCGCTCGTCGCTTCCTTCAAAACCTTCTGCAAGCCGTCGCCCTGCATCCGCGCGATGTCGTCCTGGTATTTCAGCAGCGCGCCAAGCGTGTCGCCGACCACTTGCGGGGTTAGCGACCGCGCGTCGAGTTCGGTCAGCGCGGTGGCCCAGTCGATGGTTTCGGCGACGCCGGGCGACTTGTAGAAATCCTGGCTGCGCAGCGCCTGCACGAAGCGGACGACCTGCTGCGACAGCTTTGCGGAGATGCCGGGCACCCGCGACTTGACGATCGCCAGTTCGCGCTCGGCGTCGGGATAATCCACCCAGTGATAGAGGCAGCGTCGCTTCAGCGCGTCGTGAATCTCGCGGGTACGGTTCGAGGTGATGATGACGATCGGCGGCTGCGGCGCCTTGATGGTGCCGAATTCGGGGATCGTGACCTGGAAGTCCGAGAGAATTTCCAGGAGATACGCCTCGAACGCCTCGTCGGCGCGGTCGAGTTCGTCGATCAGCAGCACCGGCGCGCCGGCCACGTCGGGCTCCAGCGCCTGCAGCAGCGGCCGCTTGATCAGATAGCGTTCGGCGAAGATGTCTGACGACAACTGGTCGCGGTCGGTATCGCCGGCGGCTTCGGCGAGCCGGATCGCGATCATCTGCGCGGCGCTGTTCCACTCATAGACCGACGAGGCGACGTCGAGACCTTCGTAGCACTGCAGCCGGATCAGCTTGCGTCCCAGCGCCGCCGACAGCACTTTTGCGATTTCGGTCTTGCCGACGCCGGCCTCGCCTTCGAGGAACAGCGGCCGGCCCATCCGCAGCGCGAGATAGGTCACCGTCGCCAGCGAACGCTCCGCGAGATAGCCGCGCGAGGTCAGGAGTTCGAGCATCGCATCGACGGAGGTGGGCAGCGCCGATGCGGTCATGAGAACGCCAGTCGTAGTTCGCAGGGAATCGGCCAAGGAGTCGGCAAGGTCAGGCTTTGGCGGTCGCGGCTTCGACGGCGCGGCGCGCCAGCACCGCGATCAGATGGGCGCGATACTCGGCGCTGCCGTGCAGGTCGCCGTTCAGGCCGTCGGCGGGCACCGTCATGCCGTCGAGCGCCTTGTGCGAGAAGCGCTTCTTCAGGGCTTCCTCGAACGAGGTGACACGGAACACGCCTTCGGAGCCGGCGCCGGTGACGGCGACGCGGACATCCGACGGACGCTTGGCGACGAACACCCCGACCAGCGCGTAGCGCGAGGCCTGGTTGCGGAACTTGATGTAGGCAGCCTTCTTCGGCACTGGGAACATCACCCTGGTGATGATCTCGTCGCTCTCCAGCGAGGTCGTGAACAGGCCCTGGAAGAACTCCTCCGGCTTGAGGCGGCGCTTGTTGGTGACGATGGTGGCGCCGAGCGCGAGGCACGCCGCGGGATAGTCGGCGGTCGGATCGTTGTTGGCGAGCGAGCCGCCGATGGTGCCCTTGTGGCGCACCGCGGGATCGCCGATCAGGCCGGCCAGTTCGGCCAGCGCCGGGATCGCCTCGCCGACGATGGCCGATGTCGCGACCGTGTTGTGGGTGGCGGTGGCGCCGATCACCAGCGAGCGGCCCTTCATCTCGATGCCATCCAGCCCCTCGATATGGCTGAGGTCGACCAGATGCGGCGGGCTAGCGAGCCGCTGCTTCATGACCGGCAGCAGCGTGTGGCCGCCGGCGATCACCTTGGCGTCCTCGTTCTTCAGCAGCAGGTTGGCGGCCTGCCGAACCGTCGCCGGACGATGATACTTGAATTCGTACATGAGAGTTTCCTGATCGCCGTGCGGGACGTGCGTTACGCGAGGTCGGATTTGGCCATCGCCCTGGCGCCGGCCGCGATCGACAGAACGATGTTCTGATAGCCGGTGCAGCGGCAGAGATTGCCTTCGAGCTCCTCGCGGATGGTATGGTCGGAAAGGTCGTTGCCCTTGCGGTGCACGAGGTCGACCGCGGTCATGATCATGCCGGGGGTGCAGAAGCCGCATTGCAGGCCGTGGTGCTCGCGGAAGGCTTCCTGCATCGGATGCAGCGGCGCGCCGTCGGCGGCCAGGCCCTCGATGGTCCTGACCTCATGGCCGTCGGCCATCACCGCCAGCATGGTGCAGGCCTTGACCGCCTTGCCGTCGACATGAACGACGCAGGCGCCGCATTGCGAGGTGTCGCAGCCGACATGGGTGCCGGTCAGGCGCAGATTCTCGCGCAAAAACTGCACCAGCAGTGTGCGGGGGTCGATATTGGCGTTGACGGGATTGCCGTTCACGATCAGCGAAATCTTGGCCATTCAGCACTCTCTTCATCTGCGCTGCTGCATTGCACCGCGGCGCAGTCATTAAAATCATTCCAAAGCCATAATATGGGCCATCCCGGCAATGAGCAACCTCACCTTGGGCATGGCTTGATTGACTTGCAATGCTCGTAGCTCCCCTCCCTCCACGCGCCCTTGCGCGTGGTGGGGAGGGGTCGGGGGTGGGGGGTGGCGCGGGATACGAAGATGCTGCAGTCCCAGCCGATAGACCCCCACCCCCGACCCCTCCCCGCCGCTTCGCGGGTGGAGGGGAGAAGAAAAGTGCGATCCGTTGAACTCTAGCCCTGCACCGCCTTGGCGAAATTGGCGAAAAATTCATCGGCCAGCTTCTTGGCCGATCCGTTGATCAGGCGCTGGCCGAGCTGGGCCAGCTTGCCGCCGATCTGCGCCTCGACATTATAGGTCAGCAGCGTGCCGCC
>NZ_JAUYAN010000166.1 GCF_030693485.1 Bradyrhizobium sp.
CGCAAACTGGTGGCCGCCACGGTCGCGGCGGGCCAGGTGCAGAAGCTGGCCAAGCACGGCGTCGATACCTTTCACTTCTACACCATGAACCGCGCGGACCTCGTGTTCGCGATCAGCCATTTGCTCGGTATTCGCCCGCAGGGCGCCCAGAAAGCCGCTTGATCGATGACCTCTGCTGTTTCCGAAAAGCGAACCGCTTTGCTCGCGGCCGCGCGCGAGCGCATCCTGGTGCTGGACGGCGCCATGGGCACCATGATCCAGGGCCTCGACTATGACGAGGCCGCGTTTCGCGGCGCGCGCTTTGCGGATTTCCACCGCGACGTCAGGGGCAACAACGATCTGCTGATCCTGACCCAACCCAAGGCGATCGAGGACATCCACGCCGAATATCTGCGCGCCGGCGCCGACATCGTCGCCACCAATACGTTTTCCTCGACCTCGATCGCGCAGGCAGATTACGACCTCTCCGGCATCGCCTATGAGATGAATCTCGAGGGCGCCAGGCTCGCCCGCAATGCCGCGACCCGCGTTACCGCCGAAGACGGCCGGCCGCGCTTTGTCGCCGGCGCCATCGGGCCGACCAACCGCACTGCCTCGATCTCGCCTGACGTCTCCAGCCCCGGCTACCGTGCCGTGACCTTCGACGATCTTCGCATCGCCTATGGCGAACAGATCAACGGTCTCCTGGACGGCGGCGCCGATTTGCTGCTGGTCGAAACCATCTTCGATACGCTCAACGCCAAGGCGGCGCTGTATGCGATATCAGAAATCGCCGAGGTCCGCGGCATCGACGTGCCCGTGATGATCTCGGGCACCATCACCGACAAGTCCGGCCGGCTGCTGTCGGGCCAGTTGCCGGAGGCGTTCTGGAATTCGGTGCGGCACGCCCGCCCCATCACCATCGGCTTCAACTGCGCGCTCGGCGCCGAGGATCTGCGCGCCCATATCGCCGACATCGGCCGCGTCGCCGACACGCTGGTGTGCGCCTATCCGAACGCCGGCCTGCCCAACGAGTTCGGCCAGTACGACGAGAGCCCGGAATTCATGGCCGGGCTGATCGGCGAATTCGCGGCTTCCGGTCTCGTCAACATCGTCGGCGGCTGCTGCGGCACCACGCCGGACCATATCGCGGCGATCGCCGCCGCGGTGGCGCCGCACCGGCCGCGCGCGATTCCCGTAATCGAACCGCGTTTGCGGCTTTCGGGCCTCGAGCCTTTCGAACTGACCCCCGCGATACCCTTCGTCAACGTCGGCGAGCGCACCAATGTCACCGGCTCGGCCAAATTCCGCAAACTGATCACCGCCGGCGACTACACCGCGGCATTGGCGGTGGCGCGCGACCAGGTCGAGAACGGCGCCCAGATCATCGACGTCAACATGGACGAGGGCCTGCTGGATTCCGAAGCCGCGATGGTGACGTTCCTCAACCTCGTCGCCGCCGAGCCCGATATCGCCCGCGTCCCCGTGATGGTGGACTCCTCGAAATTCACCGTGATCGAAGCCGGCCTGAAATGCGTGCAGGGCAAGCCGGTGGTGAATTCGATCTCGATGAAGGAAGGCGAGGCAAAATTTGTTCACGAGGCCAGGATCGCGCGGCGCCATGGCGCCGCCGTGGTGGTGATGGCGTTCGACGAGGTCGGCCAGGCCGATACGTTCGCGCGCAAGACCGAGATCTGCAAGCGCGCCTACGACATCCTGGTGCAGCAGCTCGACTTCCCGCCGGAAGACATCATCTTCGATCCGAATATCTTTGCGATCGCGACCGGGCTGGAAGAACACAATAATTACGGCGTCGACTTCATCGAGGCGACGCGCTGGATCCGGCAGAACCTGCCGCACGCGCATGTTTCCGGCGGCGTCTCCAATCTGTCGTTCTCGTTCCGCGGCAACGAGCCGGTGCGCGAGGCCATGCATTCGGTGTTCCTGTATCACGCCATCAAGGCCGGCATGGACTTAGGAATCGTCAATGCCGGGCAGATGATCGTCTATGACGACATCGATCCCGAGTTGCGCCAGACCTGCGAAGACGTGATCCTGAACCGCGACCCCGGCGCCTCCGAACGCCTCCTAGAGCTGGCCGAGAAATTTCGCGGCAAGGAGAAACAGACAAAAGAGCAGGATCTGGCCTGGCGTGAATGGCCGGTCGAGAAGCGGCTCAGCCATGCGCTGGTGCACGGAATCACCGAATATATCGAGGCCGACACCGAGGCCGTCCGGCTGACGGTCGAGCGCCCGCTGCATGTGATCGAAGGCCCGCTGATGGCCGGCATGAACATCGTCGGCGACCTGTTCGGCGACGGCAAGATGTTCCTGCCGCAGGTGGTGAAGTCGGCGCGGGTGATGAAGCAGGCGGTGGCCTATCTGATGCCGTTCATGGAGCAGGAGAAGGCGGACAACCTTGCCAACGGCATTGTCGGCGACATCAGCAACTCCGCCGGCAAGATCGTGCTCGCCACCGTCAAGGGCGACGTCCACGACATCGGCAAGAACATCGTCGGCATCGTGCTGCAATGTAACAATTTCGAGGTCATCGACCTCGGCGTCATGGTGCCGGCCTCGAAAATCATCGAGACCGCCAAGGCGGAAGGCGCCGATATCATCGGGCTGTCCGGCCTGATCACGCCGTCGCTGGACGAGATGAGTTTTCTGGCCGGCGAGTTGCAGCGTCAGGGCATGACCGTGCCGCTGCTGATCGGCGGCGCCACCACCAGCCGCGTGCATACCGCGGTCAAGATCGATCCGAACTACCGCGGCGGCCCGGTGGTGCATGTCAACGACGCCAGCCGCGCGGTCGGCGTCGCCTCCTCGCTGCTGTCGCCGGAGCGGCGCGAGGCCTATGCCGCCGAAGTGCGGGCGGACTATGCGAAGATTTCAGCGGCGCATTTCCGGGCGCAGGCCGACAAGAAGCGGTTGAAGCTGGCGGATGCCCGCGCCAACGCTCCAACACTCGATTTTGCCAAGGCGCCGCCGAAGAAGCCGGCGTTCCTCGGCATCCGGAGTTTTAGCGATTACAACCTCGCCGAACTCGCGGACTACATCGACTGGACGCCGTACTTCCAGACCTGGGAGCTGACCGGGCGGTTTCCGGCCATTCTCGACGATCCCAAGGTCGGCGAAGTCGCGCGCTCGCTGTATGACGACGCCCGCAAGATGCTGGACCTGATCGTGAAGGAGAACTGGTTCAAGGCGCAGGCCACGATCGGCTTCTGGCCGGCCAATGCCGAGGGCGACGATATCGTCGTCTATGCCGACGACAGCCGGAAGCAGCCAATCGCGACCTTCCATACGCTGCGCCAGCAGCTGGAGAAGCGCGAGGGCCGCTTCAACTCGGCGCTGTCCGACTTCATCGCGCCGGCATCCAGCGGCGTGCCTGACTACATCGGCGCCTTCGTGGTCACCGCCGGGATCGGCGAGGACGTGATCGCCGACCGTTTCAAGAACGCCAATGACGATTACTCCTCGATCCTGTGCAAGGCGCTGGCGGACCGTCTCGCCGAAGCCTTTGCCGAGCGCATGCATGCCCGCGTGCGCCGCGAGTTCTGGGGCTATGCGCCTGATGAGACGCAGGCGCCGGAGCAACTGATTCTCGAACAGTATCAGGGCATCCGCCCGGCGCCCGGCTATCCGGCGCAACCCGATCACACCGAGAAGGCGACATTGTTCGCGCTGCTCGATGCCGAGAAGACCGCGGGCGTGCAGCTGACCGAGAGCTATGCGATGTGG
>NZ_JAUYAN010000201.1 GCF_030693485.1 Bradyrhizobium sp.
CTTGGCTATCCGACTTCAGAAGAGGGGCGTCCGAAGCAATCCTCAAAACATCCCGCCCTTGAAGTTCGCCTTCTTGAGTAGCGATTCGTACTGATGCGACATGATGTATGCCTGAACCTGCGCCATGAAATCCATCGTCACCACCACAATAATCAACAGCGACGTTCCGCCGAAGTAGAACGGCACCGCGGCGTAGGAGATCAGGATTTCGGGGATCAGACAGACGATCGCCAGATAGGCAGCACCCAGTACCGTGACGCGCGACAACACGTAGTCGATGTATTCAGCGGTGCGTTCGCCCGGCCGGATGCCCGGAATGAAGCCGCCGTGTTTCTTGAGATTGTCGGCGGTCTCGGTCGGGTTGAACACGATCGCGGTGTAGAAGAACGCGAAGAACACGATCAGCCCGAGGTAGGAAACCAGGAACAGCGGCCGGCCATGACTGAGCTGGGTGTTCAGCCACTGAAACCATTCCGGCCCGCTGCCGGCGTTGAAATTGGCAACCGTGGTCGGCAGCAGCAGCAGCGAGGAAGCGAAGATCGGCGGAATCACGCCCGAGGTATTGAGCTTCAGCGGCAGATGCGAGGACTGGCCCTCGAACATCTTGTTGCCGACCTGGCGCTTTGGATACTGGATCAGGAGCCGCCGCTGCGCGCGCTCCATGAACACGATGAAGGCGATCACCACCACCGACATGATGATGACGATCAGGATCAGCGCGGTGGACAGCGCGCCCTGGCGTCCCAGTTCCAGCATGCTGGCGAGCGCCGAAGGCAATTCCGCGACGATGCCGGCGAAGATGATCAGCGAAATGCCGTTGCCGACGCCGCGCGAGGTGATCTGCTCGCCGAGCCACATCAGGAACATGGTGCCGCCGGTCAGGGTGACCGTGGTCGAGATCAGGAAGAACATGCCGGGTTCGCTGACCACATTGCCGGCGCCCTGCAGTCCGATGGCGATGCCGTAGGACTGGAACACGGCGAGAATCACCGTGAGATAGCGGGTATACTGATTCAGCGTCTTGCGGCCGGCCTCGCCTTCCTTCTTCAGGGCTTCGAGCTTCGGCGACACGGTGGTCAACAGCTGGATGATGATCGATGCCGAGATATACGGCATGATGTTCAGCGCAAAGATCGCCATGCGGTTGATGCCGCCGCCGGCGAACATGTTGAACATGCCGAGGATGCCACCGGCCTGCGCCTTGAACACCTGCTCCCAGATCGCGGGATCGATGCCGGGCAGCGGGATATAGGTGCCGAGCCGGTAAACAAGCAGCGCCCCCAGTGTAAACCAGATGCGCTTCTTCAGCTCTTCGGCTTTTCCGAGCGCCGAGAAGTTCAGGTTTGCCGCAAGTTGTTCTGCTGCTGAGACCATGTTTGGCTTTCTCCCGCGCCCCGTATGCCGTCATCCCTCCAAAAGGTAGGACATTCAGCAGACGCCGGACATCAATTTGGTGCTCGGCTTTCGAAAAATCTACCGTCTCGGCATGCCGGACCGCCCGCTGGCGCGGGCGATGACGCAGATGTTACGCCGCCTCGCCTTCGTCCTTCTTTGCCGGCGCCAGGATTTTCACCGTGCCGCCCGCCTTCTCGATCGCCGCGATGGCGGTCTTCGAAGCGCCGTGAACCTCGATATTCAGCTTGGCCTTGATTTCGCCGCGGCCGAGCAGCCGCATGCCGGCCTTGGGACGCCGCACCACCTTGGCCTTGACCAGCGATTCGACCGTAATGGTCTCGCTGACGTCGATCAGCTTGGCGTCGATCGCGTCCTGCAGCCGGTCGAGATTGATCTCGGCGAAATCGAGCCGGAAGATGTTGTTGAAGCCGCGCTTCGGCAGGCGCCGATGGATCGGCATCTGGCCGCCTTCGAAGCCCTTGATGCGCACGCCGGAACGCGCGGTCTGGCCCTTGCCGCCGCGCCCCGCCGTCTTGCCCTTGCCTGAACCGATGCCCCGTCCGACCCGCATGCGCGCCTTGCGCGAGCCGGCTTTGTCGGCGATATCATTGAGTTTCATCGTTCGCTTCCTTCTTACCTGCCGTCGTCCTGAGGCGTGTCAGCCTCGAAGGGCGATGGTTGTCATCCCCAGAAGACCGCGCTCGCGGCCGCCTCGGGACGACGTGAACTTATTTCTCGTCGACGACGCGGACGAGATGCTGAACCTTCGCGATCATGCCGCGAATTGCAGGGGTATCCTGCAGCTCGGTCACCCGGCCGATCTTGTTGAGGTTGAGGCCGATCAGCGTCGCGCGCTGCGAGTGATGGCGGCGGATCGCGCTGCCGGTCTGCTCGACCTTGATCATCTTTGCGGCCTTGGCCATGACGATAACTCCGAAAAGCGCTGATGCGCGTGTTGTTATTCGGCGACCACTTCGGCGTCGCCGCCGACACGGCGCGACTGCAGCGTGGACACCTTGATGTTGCGGCGCGCTGCAACCGAACGCGGCGAATCCTGATGCTTCAGCGCGTCGAAGGTCGCGCGAACCATGTTGTAGGGGTTCGACGAACCGATCGACTTCGCCACCACGTCCTGGACGCCGAGGCTCTCGAACACCGCGCGCATCGGGCCGCCCGCGATGATGCCGGTACCCGCCGGCGCCGCGCGCAGATAGACCCTGCCCGCGCCATGACGGCCGGCGATATCGTGATGCAGCGTGCGGCCGTCGCGCAACGCGACGCGCGTCAGGTTGCGCTTGGCCGACTCGGTCGCCTTGCGGATTGCCTCGGGAACTTCGCGCGCCTTGCCGTGGCCGAATCCGACCCGGCCCTTTTGATCGCCGATCACGACCAGCGCCGCAAAACCGAAGCGCTTGCCGCCCTTGACGACCTTCGCCACCCGATTGATGTGGACGAGCTTGTCGACGAATTCGCTGTCACGCTCTTCCCGGCCGCCCCTGTGGCCGCCACCGCGTTCGCGTTCACCTGCCATGGTGTTTTCCAATCCTTGAGGAGCTTGCGCTCCCGACCCTGTGTCCGTTCAAACCAAAACCTAGAAGCTCAAGCCGCTTTCACGCGCCGCATCCGCGAGCGCCTTGACGCGACCGTGATAGAGATACCCGCCGCGGTCGAACACCACTTCGGTGACGCCGTTCTTCACGGCGCGTTCCGCCAGCAGCTTGCCGACGGCCTTCGCCGCGTCGATGTTGGCGCCGGTGTTGCCGGTCTCGCGCATCGACTTCTCCAGCGATGACGCCGACGCCAGCGTCTCGCCCTTCAGGTCGTCGATGACCTGCGCGTAGATGTGCTTCGACGAGCGGAATACCGACAGCCGCGGACGGCCGCTGGCGGTGCGGCGCAGCGACAGCCGCACGCGTTTCTTGCGCCGGTCGTTCGTGATCTTGAGTCTCGACATGGCCGGCTCCGTTACTTCTTCTTGCCTTCCTTGCGGAAGATAAATTCGTTGGAATACTTCACACCCTTGCCCTTGTAGGGCTCCGGCGGCCGATAGCTGCGAATCTCGGCGGCGACCTGGCCGACGCGCTGGGAATCGTTTCCGGCGATGATGATCTCGGTCGGCTTCGGCACCGTAATGGCAATGCCTTCCGGGATCGCATAGACGACGTCGTGGCTGTAGCCGAGCGCCAGCTGCAGGTTCTTGCCCTGCAACGCGGCGCGATAGCCGACGCCGGTGATCTCGAGCTTCTTCTCGAAACCCTTGGTGACGCCCTCGACCAGGTTGGCGACCTGGGCGCGCGCGGTGCCGTACATGGCCTGCGCCCGGTTGGTCTTGATCCTGGGCGCGACCTTGACTTCGCCGTTCTCGAACTTCACTTCGACGTCGTCGTGCACGATGAACTGAAGCTGGCCCTTCGGCCCCTTCATCTTGACGGTCTGGCCTTCGACGGTCGCGGTAACACCCGACGGAACCGTCACAGGCTTCTTGCCGATACGTGACATAGTGATTCCTTCCTCAGAACACCGTGAAGAGAATTTCGCCGCCCACGTTCGCTTCGCGCGCTTCGTGGTCAGCCATGATTCCCTTCGGCGTCGATAACACGGAAATGCCGAGACCGTTGTTGACGCGCGGCAGGTTCTTGACCGAGGCGTAAACACGCCGCCCCGGCTTCGATACCCGCTCGATCTCGCGAATGACCGGCTCGCCATCGAAATACTTCAGCTCGATCTCGAGCTCGCTGCGGCCGGACGCATGCTCGACGCTGGCGTAGCCGCGGATGTAGCCCTCGCTCTTGAGGACCTCGAGCACGTTGGCGCGCATCTTCGAGCCCGGGGTCGAGACCTTGGGCTTGGCGCGCATCTGTGCGTTGCGGATGCGGGTGATGAGATCGCTGATCGGATCGTGCGTTGACATGTTCCGACCCCCTTACCAGCTCGACTTCACGAGCCCGGGAACCAGGCCCTTGGACCCGAGTTCACGCAGCGCGATGCGGCTGAGCTTGTTCTTGCGGTAGACCGAGCGCGGACGGCCGGTCATTTCGCAGCGATTGCGGATCCGGGTCGCCGACGAATTGCGCGGCATCTCGGCAAGCTTCAGCGTCGCGGCGAAGCGCTCTTCCATCGGCTTCTTCTTGTCGGCGATGATGGCCTTGAGCTTCGCGCGCCGGGGCGCTGCGTTCTTGGTCATCCGCTTGCGGCGGTTGTTCTTCTCGATCGAACTTTTCTTTGCCATGCTTGGCTCCTGGGTTTCCGCGTTTGAGAGGCAGATAGCTCTAAGGCTGTCAGCTTCTCACTGCCGGAACGGGAAATTGAATGCGGTCAACAAGGCACGCGCTTCGTCGTCGGTCGGCGCCGTGGTGCACACCGTGACGTCCATGCCCCATGTCTCCCCCATCTTGTCGAAGTCGATTTCGGGGAAAATGATATGCTCCTTGATGCCGAGCGAGTAGTTGCCGCGGCCATCGAAGCTCTTCGGATTGAGGCCACGGAAATCCCGCACGCGCGGCAATGCCACGTTGATCAGGCGGTCGATGAACTCGTACATCTTGGCCTTGCGCAGCGTGACCTTGGCGCCGATCGGCTGGTTTTCACGCAGCTTGAAGGTCGCGATGGCGACGCGCGAATAGGTCACGATCGGCTTCTGGCCGGCGATCAGCGCAAGATCGGCGGCAGCAAGCTCCGCCTTCTTGCGGTCGTTGACCGCCTCGCCGATGCCCATGTTGAGCACGACCTTGTCCAGGCGCGGCACCTGCATGACGTTGGCATAGCCGAACTGCTCGGTCAGCTTGCCGCGGATTTCCTTGTCGAACTGTTCGCGTAAACGCGGAACGTAAGCGGTCTCAGCCATCGATCTCTGCTCCCGAGCTCTTGGCAATACGAACCTTCTTGCCATCGGCCTGAATCTTGAAACCAACGCGGGTCGGCTTGCCGTCCTTGCCGACGATCGCGATGTTGGACAGGTGAATCGGCGACTCCTTCTGGATGATGCCGCCCTCCTGCGCCTGGGTCTGCTTCTGGTGGCGCTTGATCATGTTGACGCCGCGCACCAGCGCCTTGTTGGCGTCGGGACGCACCTCGAACACCTCGCCGATGCGGCCCTTGTCGCGACCGCTCAGCACGATGACCTTGTCGCCCTTCCGGATCTTGGCAGCCATCACAGCACCTCCGGCGCGAGCGAAATGATCTTCATGTGGTTCTTGGCGCGCAACTCGCGCGGCACCGGCCCGAAGATGCGGGTGCCGATCGGCTCGGACTGGTTGTTGATCAGCACGGCGGCGTTGCGGTCGAAGCGGATGACCGAGCCGTCGGCGCGGCGGATGTCCTTGCGGACCCGCACCACGACAGCCTTCATCACGTCGCCCTTCTTCACCTTGCCGCGCGGAATTGCTTCCTTGATCGACACGACAATGACGTCACCCACGGTGGCATAGCGGCGCTTGGAGCCCCCAATCACCTTGATGCACATGACACGGCGTGCGCCGGAATTATCGGCCACGTCGAGGTTGGTCTGCATCTGAATCATTGATGCACCTCGTCCTCTTTCTGATGCGCTTATCCGCGCTTAAAATTTTCCTGAAGTCTTGCGGCCAGGCCGCTGAAATCAGGCCGTTTTCTTCTGTTCACCCCGGACCACCGTCCAGCGCTTCAACTTCGAGATCGGCTTGCTCTCCTCGATCCACACCTGGTCGCCCGGCTTGAACTCGTTGTTCTCGTCGTGCGCATGGTAATTTTTCGAGCGGCGAATCGTCTTCTTGTAGATCGGATGGGTAAAGCGCCGATCGACGCGCACCACAACCGTCTTGGCTTGCTTGTCGCTGACGACCACACCCTGAAGCGTACGTTTCGGCATGTCGGCCCCTTACTTCTTCGCGTCGCGCTTCTGCGCGGCGATGGTCTTGATACGGGCGATGTCGCGGCGGGCTTCACGCAGCCGCGAGGTGTTCTCCAGCTGCCCGGTGGCGCGCTGGAAGCGCAGGTTGAAGCGCTCCTTCTTCAGATTGAGGACGGCGTCGTCCATCTGATCGGGGCTCATCGCACGAACATCGGCGGTTTTCATCTCGGCCATGATCACATCCTATTCGGCAATGCGCGCGACGAAGCGCGTCTTGATCGGCAGTTTGGCGGCGGCCAGCGACAGCGCTTCTTTCGCGGTCTGGATGGTGACGCCGTCGATCTCGAAAATCAGCCGGCCGGGCTTGACCCTGGCCACCCACAATTCCGGGGTACCCTTGCCGGAGCCCATGCGGACTTCGGCGGGCTTCTTCGACACCGGCACGTCCGGGAAGATGCGGATCCAGACCCGGCCCGCACGCTTCATGTGACGGGTCAGCGCGCGACGTGCGGCTTCGATCTGACGGGCGGTGATCCGCTCGGGCGCCATCGCCTTCAGGCCGAACTGGCCGAACGACAACGTCGCGCCAGAGGTCGCAACGCCGTGGATACGGCCCTTGTGCGCCTTCCGGAACTTCGTCTTCTTTGGTTGCATCATGGCTTACGCCCTCAAACCTTCTCTATTGCGCTCAAGCAGCGTCGCGACGCGGCCGCGAATTGTCGCCCTCGGCCATCTTCTTGTCCTGGGCCATCGGGTCGTGCTCAAGGATTTCGCCCTTGAAGATCCAGACCTTGACGCCGCAGGTGCCGAAGGTGGTGAATGCGGTCGCGACGCCGTAGTCGATGTCGGCGCGCAGCGTGTGCAGCGGCACCCGGCCCTCGCGATACCATTCCATGCGGGCGATTTCGGCGCCGCCGAGACGGCCCGAGCAGTTGATACGAATGCCCTCGGCGCCGAGACGCATCGCCGACTGCACCGCGCGTTTCATGGCGCGACGGAACGCGACGCGGCGCTCCAGCTGCTGGGCGATCGATTCGGCGACCAGGGTGGCGTCGAGTTCGGGCTTGCGGATTTCGACGATGTTGATGACGACGTCGGAGGCGGTGATGTCGGCAACCCGCTTGCGCAGCTTGTCGATGTCGGCGCCCTTCTTGCCGATCACGACGCCGGGACGCGCCGAGTGGATCGTCACGCGGCACGTCTTGTGCGGACGCTCGATCACAATCCTGGCCACGGCCGCCTGCTTGAGCTCCTTGTGCAGGATCTCGCGGATCTTGACATCCTCGTGCAGCAGCTTGCCGTACTCGTTCTTGCCGGCGAACCAACGGGAATCCCACGTCCGGTTGATGCCGAGACGAAGTCCGATTGGATTGATTTTCTGACCCATCGTTCTCTCCTGCGCCCGCTTTTAAGCGCTAGCCTCGGCCTCGACCTGACGAACGACGATCGTCAGCTGCGAGAACGGTTTGAAAATACGGCCCGAACGGCCACGGCCGCGCGGTGCGAAACGCTTCATGACGATGCCGTTGCCGACATGCGCCTCGGCGACGATCAGATCATCGACCTCGAGATCGTGGTTGTTCTCGGCGTTCGCGATCGCCGATTCCAGGCACTTCTTGACGTCGACCGCGATCCGCTTGCGCGAGAACTGCAGGTCGGCGAGCGCCGCCGATGCCTTCCTGCCGCGGATCAGTTGCGCGACAAGATTCAGCTTCTGCGGGCTCACCCGCAGCATTCGGGCGATCGCCTTGGCCTCGTTATCCGGGAGGCTCCGTTCGCGCTTAGGTTTGCTCATCGCTCAGTCCTCAAGCCTAATCTCTAAGCCTTCTTGGCTTTCTTGTCGCCAGAATGGCCGTGGAAGGTCCGGGTCGGCGAGAACTCGCCGAACTTGTGGCCCACCATTTCCTCGTTAACCGATACCGGCACATGCTTCTGGCCGTTGTAGACGCCGAAAACCAGGCCGACGAATTGCGGCAGGATGGTCGAGCGGCGGCTCCAGATCTTGATCACGTCATGACGGCCGGACGCACGCGCGGCATCTGCCTTCTTGAGCAGAGAGCCTTCGACGAACGGGCCTTTCCAGACTGAACGAACCATGTCCGGCGTTCCTTACTTCTTCCGCTTGTGGCGGCTGATGAGAATGAATCGATTGGTCGACTTGTTGGAGCGGGTCTTCTTGCCCTTGGTAGGCTTGCCCCACGGCGTCACCGGGTGGCGGCCGCCCGAGGTGCGGCCTTCGCCGCCGCCGTGCGGATGGTCGACCGGGTTCATGGAGACGCCGCGGTTATGCGGCTTGCGGCCGAGCCAGCGGTTACGACCGGCCTTGCCGATCGAGATGTTCATGTGATCCGGGTTCGACACCGCACCGATGGTTCCGGTGCAGCGGCCGTGGACCAGGCGCTGTTCGCCAGAATTCAGGCGCACGATGACGTAGTCATGGTCGCGACCGACCAGCTGGGCGTAGGTCCCCGCCGAACGCGCGATCTGGCCGCCCTTGCCGATCTTCAGTTCGACATTGTGCACGATGGTGCCGATCGGCATGTTGCCCAGCGGCATGACATTGCCCGGCTTCACGTCGACATAGTTGCCGGCGATCACGGTGTCGCCGACCGCCAGACGCTGCGGGGCGAGAATGTAGGCCTGGGTGCCGTCGGTATACTTGATCAGCGCGATGAACGCGGTGCGGTTCGGATCGTATTCCAGCCGCTCGACGGTGGCGGGCATGTCGACCTTGGTGCGCTTGAAGTCGACGATGCGATAGGTCTGCTTGTGACCGCCGCCGCGAAAGCGCACGACCATGCGACCGGTGTTGTTGCGGCCGCCAGAGGAGTGCTTGCCCTCGGTCAGCGCCTTCACCGGCTTGCCCTTGTAGAGCGCCGAACGATCGACCATCACCAACTGGCGCTGGCCCGGCGTCGTGGGGTTGAATTTTTTCAATGCCATCGTCGTATCGCCTTATAGCCCGGTGGTGACGTCGATGCGGTGGCCCTCTTCGAGGGTCACGATCGCACGCTTCACGTCCGACTGCGAACCGAAGGTGCCACGGAAGACCTTGGTCTTGCCCTTGCGCACCAGCGTGTTCACGCTCTTGACCTTGACGTCGAACAGCTTCTCGACGGCTTCCTTGATTTGCGGCTTGGTCGCCTTGCTGGCGACCTTGAACACAACCTTGTTGTGCTCGGACGCCATCGTCGCCTTTTCGGTCACGACCGGGGAGACGATGATGTCGTAATGGCGCGGATCGATATTCTTCATTTGAAGCGCGCCTCCAGCGCATCGAGCGCCGCCTTGGTCAGGACCAGCTTGTGGCGTCGCAGAATGTCATAGACGTTGATGCCCTGGATCGGCAGCACGTCGATGTTCGGGATGTTGCGGGCCGCCGCGGCGAAACCGTTGTGAACTTCGGCACCATCGATGATCAGCGCATTGGTGAGACCGAGACCCGAAAAGTGTCCGACCAGCGCCTTGGTCTTGGCAGCTTCCAGCACGGCCGACTCGATCACGATCAGGCCGCCGTCCTTGACCTTGGCGGACAGCGCATGGCGCAACGCCAGAGCGCGAACCTTCTTCGGCAGATCGAAGGCATGCGAGCGGACCACCGGACCGAACGCACGGCCACCGCCGCGGAACTGCGGCACCCGGGCCGAGCCGTGACGCGCACCGCCGGTGCCCTTCTGCTTGTACATCTTCTTGCCGGTGCGCCACACGTCGGCGCGACCTTGCGTCTTGTGGGTGCCGGCCTGACGCTTGGCGAGCTGCCAGTTGACGCAGCGCTGGATGATGTCCTTGCGCGGCTCGAGACCGAAAATGGCATCCGACAGCTGAACCGAACCAGCCGCCTTGCCTTCAAGCGTTGTGACTTTCAATTCCATCTCACACGCCCTCCTGCTCGGCCGGCGCTTCGGCTGCGGGAGCCTGTTCGCCGCCACCGTCGGCCAGGCGGAACTTGCCCGGCTTCGGCGCGTCTTTCGGCAACGCCTTCTTTACGGCATCGCGTACCGCGATCCATCCGCCCTTGGAGCCGGGAACGGCGCCTTCGACGAGGATCAGGCCGCGCGCCACGTCGGTCTGCACGACGCGCAGATTAAGCGTGGTGATGCGATCGACGCCCATGTGACCGGGCATCTTCTTGTTCTTGAACGTCTTGCCGGGGTCCTGGCGTCCACCGGTCGAACCGATCGAACGATGCGAGACCGAGACACCGTGGGTGGCGCGCAATCCGCCGAAATTCCAGCGCTTGATACCGCCGGCAAAACCCTTGCCGACCGAGGTGCCGGTGACGTCGACGAACTGGCCGACCACGAAGTGGTCCGCCTGAATTTCGGCGCCGACCGGGATCAGCGCGTCTTCCGACACGCGGAACTCGGTGACCTTGCGCTTGGGCTCGACCTTGGCGACCGCGAACTGGCCGCGTTCCGCCTTCGGCAGATACACGGTCTTGCGGGTGCCCGAACCGAGTTGCAGCGCGACATAACCGTTCTTTTCGGTCGTGCGGTGACCCAAAACCTGGCAATTGCCCAGCTTCAGCACGGTCACGGGGATATGCTCGCCGGTCTCCGTAAAGACCCGCGTCATTCCGACCTTTTGTGCGATCACTCCGGAGCGCATCGGCGTGCTTCCTGTTCTTTCTGTCCGCTAGCTTCGGACGGGATCTAAAAAATCAGAGCTTGATTTCGACGTCGACACCGGCGGCCAGGTCGAGCTTCATCAAGGCATCGACTGTCTGCGGGGTCGGATCGACAATGTCGAGAAGACGCTTGTGCGTGCGCATCTCGAATTGCTCACGGCTCTTCTTGTCGACGTGCGGCGAACGGTTGACGGTGAACTTCTCGATGCGGGTGGGCAGCGGAATGGGTCCGCGAACCTGTGCACCGGTCCGTTTCGCCGTGCTGACGATCTCGCGGGTCGATGCATCGAGAATCCGATGATCGAACGCCTTGAGACGGATGCGGATATTCTGGCCGTTCATTGCCGATGTCTTTCTTTGTCGTCTTCTTTGCGATGGTGGGAAACGAACAGCGGGTGGTCACCCGCCGCTCGCCATTCCCTGTTCGCTTACTCGATGATGCTTGCGACGACGCCGGCACCGACGGTGCGGCCACCTTCGCGGATCGCGAAGCGCAGCTTCTCTTCCATCGCGATCGGCACGATCAGGTGCACTTCCATCGCGATATTGTCGCCCGGCATCACCATTTCGGTGCCTTCGGGCAGATGCACGACACCGGTCACGTCGGTGGTGCGGAAGTAGAACTGCGGCCGGTAGTTGGTGAAGAACGGGGTATGACGACCGCCCTCCTCCTTGGTCAGAATGTAGGCCTCGGCCTTGAATTTGGTGTGCGGCTTGACCGAACCCGGCTTGCACAGCACCTGACCGCGCTCGACTTCCTCGCGCTTGGTACCACGCAGCAGCGCGCCGATGTTGTCGCCGGCCTGGCCCTGGTCGAGCAGCTTGCGAAACATTTCAACGCCGGTGACGATGGTTTTCTGGGTATCGCGCAGACCAACGATCTCGATTTCCTCGCCGACCTTGACGATGCCGCGCTCGACGCGGCCAGTCACCACGGTGCCGCGGCCCGAGATCGAGAACACGTCTTCCACCGGCATCAGGAACGGCAGATCGATCGGACGCTCCGGCTGCGGAATGTAGCTGTCCACCGCCTTCATCAGTTCGAGGATCGCGTCGTGACCGAGCTTCTTGTCCTTGTCTTCAAGCGCGGCGAGAGCCGAACCCTTGATGATCGGAATGTCGTCGCCCGGGAAGTCGTACTTCGAAAGCAATTCGCGGACTTCCATCTCGACGAGTTCGAGCAGTTCCGGATCGTCGACCATGTCGCACTTGTTGAGGAACACGACCATCGCGGGAACGCCGACCTGCTTGGCCAGCAGGATGTGTTCGCGGGTCTGCGGCATCGGGCCGTCGGCCGCGGACACCACCAGGATCGCGCCGTCCATCTGCGCGGCACCCGTGATCATGTTCTTCACGTAGTCGGCGTGGCCCGGGCAATCGACGTGAGCGTAATGGCGGTTGGCGGTCTCGTACTCGACGTGTGCGGTCGAGATCGTGATGCCGCGCGCCTTCTCTTCCGGCGCTTTGTCGATCTGGTCGTACGCGGTGAACGTCGCACCGCCGGACTCCGCCAGCACCTTGGTGATCGCCGCCGTCAGCGACGTCTTGCCATGGTCGACGTGACCGATCGTTCCGATGTTACAGTGCGGTTTATTACGTTCAAACTTTGCTTTGGCCATGACTCTCTCCGTTCAGTCGTTAACTGCCGCTAACGACAATCAGGCAAACTTCTTCTGGACTTCCGCCGACACGTTGGCCGGGGCTTCCGCGTAGTGGTCGAACTGCATCGTAAAGGTTGCGCGGCCCTGGCTCATCGAGCGCAGGTTATTCACGTAACCGAACATATTCATGAGCGGCACCATCGCGTTGATGACGTTGGCGTTGCCGCGCATGTCCTGACCCTGGATCTGGCCGCGCCGCGAATTCAGATCGCCGATGACCGAACCGGTATAGTCTTCCGGGGTCACGCATTCGACCTTCATGATCGGCTCGAGCAGGACGGACTTGCCCTTCTGCAGCGCTTCGCGGAATGCCGCGCGCGAGGCAATTTCGAAGGCCAGTGCCGAGGAGTCGACGTCATGATAGGCGCCGTCCACCAGCGTCACCTTGACATCGACCACCGGGAAGCCGGCGACGACGCCGGAACCCAGTACGCTGTTGAGGCCCTTTTCGACGCCGGGGATGTATTCCTTCGGCACCGCGCCGCCGACGACCTTGGATTCGAATTCGAATCCCTTGCCGGGCTCGTTGGGTTCGACGACGAACTTGACCCGCGCGAACTGGCCGGTACCGCCGGTCTGCTTCTTGTGGGTGTAATCGACTTCCGCCTTCTTGGTGACGCGCTCACGGAACGCCACCTGCGGCGCGCCGATATTGGCGTCGACCTTGTAGGTGCGGCGCAGGATGTCGACCTTGATGTCGAGATGGAGTTCGCCCATGCCCTTGAGGATGGTCTGACCGGACTCCTGGTCGGTCGAAACCCGGAACGACGGATCTTCCGCGGCCAGCTTCGCCAGCGCGACGCCGAGCTTTTCCTGGTCGGCCTTCGACTTCGGCTCGATCGCGATTTCGATGACCGGCTCCGGGAATTCCATCTTTTCCAGAATTACCGGCTTGTTGGCGTCGCACAGCGTGTCGCCGGTGCGGGCTTCCTTCAGGCCTGCCAGGGCGACGATGTCGCCGGCATAGGCTTCCTTGATGTCTTCGCGGTTGTTGGCATGCATCAGCAGCATGCGGCCGATGCGCTCCTTGCGGTCGCGCGTCGAATTGATGACGCCGGTGCCCGAAAGCAGCGTGCCGGAATAGATGCGGCAGAAGGTGATGGTGCCGACGAACGGGTCGTCCATGATCTTGAACGCGAGCAGCGCGAGCGGCTCCTTGTCGTTCGGAAGCCGGACGATTTCGTTGCCGTCTTCATCGACGCCTTTGATGGCGGGAACGTCGACCGGCGACGGCAGATAGTCCACCACCGCGTCGAGCAGCGGCTGAACGCCCTTGTTCTTGAAGGCCGAGCCGCACAGCACCGGGAAGAACGCGCCGGTCAGCACGGCCTTGCGGATCATGCGCTTCAGCGTGGCTTCGTCGGGCTCGTGGCCGTCGAGGTAGGCGGCGAGAACCTCGTCGTCGAGCTCGACGGCGGATTCCAGCAGCTTCTCACGGTATTCCTTGGCCTTCTCGACCATGTCCTCGGGAATATCGATGTCCTTGAAGGGGGCGTCGAGCTTCTCGTCTTCCCACACCACGCCCTTCATCCTCACCAGATCGATCAGGCCCTTGAAATTGTTCTCGGAGCCGATCGGAAGCTGGATCGCGATCGGCTTGGCGCCGAGGCGGTCGATGATGTCCTGCAGACACTTGTAGAAATCGGCGCCGGTCTTATCCATCTTGTTGGCGAAGACGATGCGCGGAACCTTGTACTTGTCGCCCTGACGCCAGACGGTTTCGGTCTGCGGCTCGACGCCCTGGTTCGAATCCAGCACGCATACCGCGCCGTCGAGCACGCGCAGCGAACGCTCGACTTCGATGGTGAAGTCGACGTGGCCGGGGGTGTCGATGATGTTAAGGCGCTTGCCTTCCCAGAATGCGGTCGTGGCAGCCGACGTAATCGTGATGCCGCGCTCCTGCTCCTGCTCCATCCAGTCCATCGTCGCGGCACCTTCGTGCACTTCGCCGATCTTGTGGCTCTTGCCGGTATAATACAGGATACGCTCGGTGGTCGTGGTCTTGCCGGCATCGATATGCGCCATGATACCGAAGTTGCGGTAGTCCTCTATGGCATGAACGCGGGGCATGGGTTGTTCCTTAAAATCCGTTGTTTCGCCGTTTACCAGCGATAGTGCGAGAAGGCGCGGTTGGCTTCAGCCATCCGATGCACATCTTCTCGCTTCTTGACGGCGTTGCCCCTGCCATTCGACGCGTCGAGCAGCTCGGCCGAGAGCCGCTCCGTCATCGTCTTTTCATTGCGGTCGCGCGCAGCCGTGATGATCCACCGGATGCCGAGAGCCTGGCGGCGGACGTTGCGGACTTCGACCGGCACCTGATAGGTGGCGCCGCCGACGCGGCGCGAACGAACTTCGATGGTCGGCATCACGTTTTCCAGGGCCTGCTCGAAAACCGGCAGCGGGCCCTGCTTGGTCTTGGCTTCGATCATTTCGAGCGCGCCATAGACGATGCTCTCGGCGGCAGACTTCTTGCCGTCGTACATGACCGAGTTCATGAACTTCGTGATGATGATGTTCCCGAACTTCGGATCCGGGTTCACTTCACGCTTTTCAGCAGAATGGCGACGAGACATCTATCTGTTCCCGATTATTTCGGACGCTTCGCGCCGTACTTCGAACGACGCTGCTTACGGTTCTTGACGCCCTGGGTATCGAGGACGCCGCGGAGAATGTGGTAACGCACGCCGGGCAAATCCTTGACGCGGCCGCCGCGGATCATGACCACCGAGTGCTCCTGAAGGTTATGGCCTTCACCCGGAATGTAGCCGATGACCTCGAAGCCGTTGGTCAAGCGCACCTTGGCCACCTTACGAAGCGCCGAGTTCGGCTTCTTCGGGGTCGTGGTGTAGACGCGCGTGCACACGCCACGCTTCTGCGGCGACTGCTGCAGCGCCGGCACCTTCTTGCGCGACTTCTGAACGACGCGCGGACTTGCGATCAGCTGGTTGATCGTCGGCATGTCAGCCTTCACCCTTTAGTTCACGCGAAACCGTTATCGGCTTCGCAAATCCATTCGGGACACCCGTCCCATCCGACCGCCTCACACGGAAACGACCGCGCAAAGCGAAATCGCGCCAACCACTCATTGCTGAGCGGAAAGCGCTTCACGCCACAGAGGACCGCGGTCGTGACTGATCAGCTTGCGCTGTTCAATCGGCTACCGAGGTCATGCATCCGAAATCAATCTCAAGAGAACTTGCTCGAGAGAACCAAGATCGTCCTGGCAGTGCCTAGCTATCATCGACAGCGTTTGAGCGGCATTCGTCGAGGTTGGTGCCCGTCTCGATCCCGAAGGATGAATAAGGGTGACCCGTTCCGACTCTGGCGTCGCTCACCGCCTGTCGTCAAGTGCGCGGGTTTTATCGGCGGCGGATAGCCAAGTCAAGGCGAAACGACAGCGAAAGAAACGCCTGTGGCGCATGCATAACTGGCGTGCGCGTGAGTTTCAACCAACGCCGGAATTGCCGCTTTCGGCAGATAGCGGCGAATCTCTGCGCGCCCGCGCGGCTCCCTTTTCCACCCGTCCGGGGCTTTGCAGGCTGGGGATCAGCTCAATGTTAATATTATCCGGATAAAATAGGCGCTCTCGGCCCAGAATCGCCCTGATCGATCGAATTGGCGTCAGTCGGCCCTACCCTGGTCCTGATCTGCGGTGTTTTCCGGCTCAATCCTCATCGTCATCGTCGTCATCGTCGTCGCCATGCGCCTCGTCGGCCACATGATGCCGCTTGTGGCTCTGGTCGTCCCACAGCCTGCGATAGACGCCGTTGGCGGCGAGCAGCTTTTCGTGCGAACCGCGCTCGATCGCCCTGCCGCCAGAGATCACGATGATCTCGTCCATTTCGACCACCGAGGTCAGCCGGTGGGTCGAGAAGATCATGGTGCGGCCCTGGGCCAGCTTCATCAGCGTCTTGTTGATGGCGGCTTCGGTGGTCTGGTCGAGCGCTGAGGTCGCCTCATCGAGCAGCAGCACGGAGGGATTGCGGACAATGGCGCGGGCGATTGCGATGCGCTGGCGCTGCCCGCCCGACAGCGTGTCGCCGCGCTCGCCGACCTCCGTATCGTACTTCTCCGGCAGGCTCATGATGTAGCTGTGGATTTCGGCATTCTTCGCCGCCTCTTCTACCTCCTCGTCGGTCGCACCTTCCTTGCCAAGCCGGATGTTTTCCCGAATCGACATGTTGAACAGCATGTTCTCCTGGAACACCACCGCCATGCTGCTGCGCAGCGATTCCACGGTCACCCGCCGGATGTCGACGCCGTCGATGGTCAGACGCCCTCCATCCGGCACGTACAGGCGGAGGATCAAATTCAAAAGCGTGCTCTTGCCGGAGCCGCTCGGGCCGACGATCGCAATGGTCTTGCCGACATTGAGCTTGAGACTGAGATTGTCGAGCACCGGCGTCTCGGAGCCCTCGTATTTGAACGACACGCGGTCGAAGGTGATGTCGTTGGTAATGCGCGGCAGGTCGGGGGCGCCCGATCGATCGGCGCCGCGGGTCGGCTCATCCAGCAGTTCCTGAATGTGACGCACCGCCGCCGCCGACTGGATCGACACCGGAATGAAATGCATCAGATGGGCGATGTTGTAGGACACCTCCCAGAACGCACTCTCGAACGTCACGAAGGTTCCGATCGTGATCTGGCCCTTGGTGGCGAGGTAGGCGCCGATCGCGAGCACCACCAGATGCAGCAGCAACACAGAGATCGTGACCGAACGCTCGACCATGGTCGACAGGAATACCGCGGAAGCGGTCCTGTCGCGAACCTGGCTGTTGCGCAGGCGGAACCAGCCGAAGGCGCGGCGCTGCAGGCTGAACGCCTTGACCACCGCCTGCGCCGCGACGTTTTCCTGCACCATGCCTAGCAGCGACGATTCCTGCAGCTTCTGATCGTAATTCGCCTGCACCGCCTTCGGCGTCAGCAGCCGCGGGCCGATCAGCGTGATCGGAAATATCAGCAGCGCCACGGCGGCAAGCTGCCAGTTCAGGAACAGCATCAGGATAATGCCGGCGATCAGTTCCAGGAACGGCAATGCCGCGCTGTTGGCAAAGGTCTTGATCGAGTTTTCGAAGGCCGCAAGGTCGATGGAAAACCGCGACAGGATCTCGCCGCGCTGGGTCCGTGCGAAATAGCCCGCTGGCAAGTCCTGCACATGGCCGAACAGGCGAGCCCGCACGTCGGCGATGATGGAGGACGCAAGCTTGGCGTCCCATCGCTCGTACCATATCGCGACGATCGAGGTGATGATGCCGGCTACCGCGAGCACCCCGAGGATGGTGTAGAGCGCCTGGAAATCCTCTTCGCCGAGCGCGTCGTCGATCAGGAACTTCAGGCTCAGCGGCATGATGACGTTGAACAGCGTCTCGACCACGACGCCGATGCTGACGAATACCAGCATTTTTCTGTAGTTCCCCAGAAACGGCTGGACGAACGCATAGATCGTCGCAAACGCGCCAGCGGCTTCCTGCGCGGTATAGACGACGAGATCCTCATCATCATCGTCGTCGTCCAGATCCAGGTCATGCTCGGGCGGCTTGGCCGGTTTCTTGTCGAGATCAGGCGCAGCCGGACCGCCTGCGGCGGCAGGCTTCGGATCTTCCGATGAAGGAGGCTTGGGCGCCATGAAACCAACCGATGCTGCACGGCCGGCATGACCGCAAAATCGAGGGAAGCCGCCGAGGGGAGCCACGGCCGCGATCCTATGCCATCAACCTATGCCATCAATATGCGTTCGGCAAAATAATTGGAAGGCCGGCCATTCGCCTAATCGTCGGCTTCGACCTTGTCGAAGAACGAGTAGCGCAGGCTGTCGGAGTCCGCATACCACTGGCCGGGCCCCTTGTTGGCGGCCAGCGTCGCCGCCCAGAGCGCGTCCGTACAGTCGCGGCGGTGCATCGACAGGTCGAACCCGTTGCCGAAGAACAGCTCCGACCATTCCCACCAGGTGCCGAGCTTCTTCACGCCCCGCAGCAGGTCGTAGCGGTCGATCAGCGCCGGCGCCATGTCCGACGTCACCGATCCGAATACCAATCCGGTCTTCACCACGCGGTTGAGTTCGCGAATGGCGCGGGGAACCTGCTTTTCGGCGACATGGCACAGGCTGGTCTCGAACACGAAGTCGAATTCCCCGCTCTTGAACGGCATATCGACGATCGATCCGAACTTGCAATATTTCTTCAGTTCCTTCGGCGTCCGGGCGTGGATCGTACGGTTGTTCTCGATGCCCCACGCATCGATCCCGCGGGCGCGCAGCG
>NZ_JAUYAN010000203.1 GCF_030693485.1 Bradyrhizobium sp.
GCGAACGCCTGCGTGCGCTCGGCATCGCGCCGCTGCATGAGCTGCGCGGCGTCGGCGAGAACCTGCGCGATCATTATTCGCCGCGGGTGAAATTCGCGATTCGGGAGCGCAACCTCACCTTCAACGACAATGCGCGCGGCTGGCGGCTGGCGCGGGAAGCCCTGAAATACGCGCTGTTCGGAACAGGCTTCCTCGCCTCGACCGCGGTTCCGATCCGGATTTATTTTCGCACCCGCGAGGGACTGGAAACGCCTGATGCGACGATTTCGATCCTGCCCTTTTTGTACGAGATGGCCGGAGGCGTGCGCCGGGTCGCCAAACGCCAGGGCATCACCATGAACGTCAACGTGCTGCGTTCGGAGAGCACCGGTTCGATCCACATCACGTCGCCGGACGCGGCGGCGCCGCCCGCCATCCGGTTCAACTTCCTGTCCACCGAGCACGACCGCGCCGGCGTCATCGCCGCGATCCGCAAGGGCCGCGAACTGATGGCGACGTCGCCGCTGAAGGAAATCACCGGCGAGGAAATCGCGCCCGGCGCGCAGATCCAGAGCGACGCGGACCTGCTGGAGTGGGTGCGCCACAACGCGGAAACCACCTTCCATCCGGTCGGCACCTGCAAGATGGGCTCCGACGCCATGGCCGTGGTCGACAGCGAATTGCGGGTGCACGGCATCGAGGGCCTGCGGGTGGCGGATGCCTCGATCATGCCGATGCTGATCAGCGGCAACACCAACGCGCCCGCCATCATGATCGGCGAGAAATGCGCCGGGATGGTGCTGGCCGCCGCAGCCGCCTCGCGGGTGGCGGCCTAGCCGAAGCGCATACTATATCTTGTGCCGGGACGCGTGCCGCCAGTCTAGCCGTTCTGTACATGGGGTTGTTTTCGATATTTTTTGTTGAGGTCCCGGCACCCTCTCAGCGTCGTCCCTGCGAACGCAGGGACCCATACGCCGCGGCGCCTGTCGTGAAAGACGCTGTTGGAGGGCTTTCACGCCATCGCCAACCACTGTGGCTATGGGTCCCTGCGTTCGCAGGGACGACAGCGTGGGGTGTTGCTACACCGGCTGCTGCCGCCGCCGCGGCGCCTCGGCTTCCGCCGCCACTTCACCCTCGTCGCGCCACCGCAAAATCTCCACTGCCAGGATCGGATGGTTGAATCCCTTCAGCGTCAGGTCCTCCAGCTGGCGGCCCTCGGCCCATGGCTCGACCATGCCGAACACGCGCTGGCTGACCACGATCTGGCCGGCCCTGGCTTCGTCGCACAGCCGCGAGGCGAGGTTGGTGACGCTGCCGATCGCGGCGTATTCCAGCCGCTGCTCGAAGCCGATCTGGCCGAGCGTGGCATAGCCGAGCGCAATGCCGACGCCGAAGCCGAGGCTGTGGCCGCGGTTGCGCCATTTCTGGCTCAGCGCGCCGATGGCGTCGCGCATCTCCACCGCCATCTTCACCGCGCGCTGCACGTGGTCCGGAAACTGGATCGGCGCGTTGAACAGGATCATCACGCCGTCGCCGGCATAGCGGTCGAGCGTGCCCTCGTAGCGGAAGATCAGTTCGCCGAGTGCGGCGTGATATTCGCGCAGCACGTTCATCGCCTCTTCCGGCTCGGTGGTCTCGGTGAAGGCGGTGAAGCCGCGCAAGTCGCAGAACACCACGGTGACCTCGCGGCGGTGGCTGTCGAGCAGCGAATCATGGCCGTCGGAGGAGGCGATCAGCTGCGCCACCTGCGGCGGCAGGAAGCGCTCCAGCCGGCGGATGCGCTCGATCTCGCCGAGTTGCTTCTCGACCCGCTCCTCCAGCGACCTGTTCCAGTTCTTCAATTCGTCGGTCTGTTCCTGCAGCTTGGCGGCCTGCTGCTGCACGGTGGAATGCGCTGAGGCGAGTTCGCGGCCCTTGGCGTCGACTTCGGAAAACAGCCGCGCATTGCGCATCGCCAGCACCGATTGATGCGCAAAGGTCTTCATCAGCCCGATCAGATCGGGCGAGAACTCGCCGGCGAGTTTGCGCAGCACCACCAGCGATCCCAGCACGCCCTTCTGGTCCACCAGCGGCACCACCAGCACCGAATGGAAGCCGGCCTCCAGCACGACATCGCGCAGCCGGTTTTCGCCAGCTTCGGCAAGATCGGGAATCGCGATCGGCTCGCCCTGCGCCGCGGCCTCGCCGAGCACGCTGTCGGCCTCGTCGATGACGAGATGCTTGCCGCCGGCCGCCTTGTCGATGCCGATCGCCTCGGTGAGGTTGAACTGATGTTTCGATGCGTCGTGGCCGTAGATCAGCACCGCGTCGGCATGGGTGATCTCCAGCGCGCGCGCCGCCACCGTCGGCAGCACCGCATTGAGGTCGAGCGAGGAGGCCACCGCGCGGCCGACTTCCTCCAGCACCTTCAGCTCGTTGATCGAGCGCGCCAGATCGCGGGTGCGCGCCTCGACCTTGGATTCGAGGCCGGCATAGGTTTCCTGCAGCTGCCCGGCCATGCTGTTGAACTGGTCGGACAGTTCCTCCAGCTCGTCCCTGGTGCGCACCTCGATGCGATGGCTGAAATCGCCGTCGCCGATCCGCCGCGCCCCGGTCCTAAGTGCCGTGATCGGGATCAGCATCCGCCGCGCCAGCACGGTGCCGGCGAGGATCGCGACCACGAGGCCGAGCCCGATCAGCAGCGCGCTGCGCACCAGTTGATCGCGGATCGGCGCCAGCGCCTGCGCGGTGGGCTGCTCGAACAGCACCTGCCAGCCAAGTTTTGGTACGGCGCTCGCAGCCGTCAGCACCGCCTCGCCGTCATAGCCGGTGCCCGAGGTCAGCGGCACGCCGTCCGGTTTCAGCAACGTCGCGACCTGCGGCAGCTTCGCCAATTCCCTAGCCACCTCCGGGCCCTTCGAGCCCGCCAGCACCTGGCCGCGCGCGTCGACCACATAGGCGTAGCCGACCTTGCCGATCTGCGCCTCGCCGAGGAAATCGTTGAGGAAACGCAAATCGATCTCGGCCAGCGTGACGCCGGCATTGACGCCGGAATGCGACACCGCGATCGACATGAAGGGGCGGGAACCGACGAAATAGACCGGCGCGAAGGTGACGCCCCTGGCGTTGGTCTCGATGAAACGGACGTCGCGGGCAAAATCGGCATTGCTGTCGGTCACCACCTGGGTGCGCGACATCCGCAGCAATTCGCGGCCGCCGCCGCTGATGAAGGTGAGCTGGCTCACCGCCGCCAGCTGGTTCAAGAGCTGGGCATAATCGGCGCGGCGCTGCTGCAGGGTGCGGTCGAGATTCGCCGCGGTCGCACTGGCGCGCGTCACCCAGCTGATCTGCCGCTCCAGCTCGAAGATCGACTGCTCGATCCGCCGCGCGGTGGCATCCGCCTTCTCGCCCATGGCCTCGACCAGCGCGACCCTGGTGCCGCGATAGCTGATCCAGGTCTCCATCGCGCCGTTGACCGCCAGCACGAACACCACCAGCCCGACCAGCGACACCACATATTTGGCGAACAGCCCTTCGCGCAGAAACCAGGTTTTGTCCTTGACCGCGCTCATTCAGACCCTCGTGCGCCGTCCCCCTCGCGGGGTTTGCGCTCAGCCGGCCCTTGTCTAGCACATTTCGGCGGTCCCGGCCGGAGACGCCGCCAGCATGGTTAGCCGCGATTTCGGGTTCTTACCCTCCAGGGGAGGGTAAGCGTCAGCGGTTGAACAGCTGCCGCAGCACGTCGTTCATCGCCGGGCTGTCCTGGACGCCGCCCGGAACCGCGTCGTTTGACGGCGTGGGCGCCGACGGTATCTCCGGCACCGGAGAAGCCGGCGTGGCGAGGCTGCGGGGCTGGCCGGGCCGTTGCACCGGCGGTTGTTGAGCAACTCCGCCCTGTCCAACCCCTTGCCCAGCTCCGCTTTGTCCAGGTCCTTGCCCCAATCCGCCTTGTCCGAGACCCTGCTGGATCAGATTGCCCAGGGTTTCACCGAGCTTGCCGCCGAGCATGTCGTTCAGTCCGCCACCAGGCGCAGCTTGTGCGCCAGCCGTGCCACCGCCGGCTTGCCCGCCGCCGCCCAGCCCGCCCAGAAGGCTGCCGAGTCCGCCGCCGTCCTTGCCGAACAGGCCCTTGCCCATCTCCTTCAGCCTGGCATAGGCCGCATCGGGATTTTCCAGCATGCCGGCCATGTCGGGATAGATCCGCGGCTCGCTCCAGGGACCGTCGATCATCACGGGAATGCCGAGCCCGACCGGATCGGCGGCGCGGCCCTGGCCCTGGGTGGTCAGGACAAGCTGGGGCTCGACCCGGAACGCGATCTGCTTGGTGCCGAGGTCGATGGTGCCGATGCCGGTCACCTTCACCAGCGGGCCGACCAGATTGAGGTCGGTGGTGGCGGCCTGGCCCTTGTCGATCTTGAACGAGGCCGACAATTGCGAGAGGTCGGTGGCCTGGTCCGGACCTTCCTGCCATCCCGACAGCGTGCCCGAGGTCAGCGAGCGGACCATCTTGGCGACGTTGAGCCCGCGGATGGCGCCGTCCTGGAAGACCGTGAACACCGTGCCGTTGAGGTTGGACATGATGGCGCGCGGGCTGGCGCCGGTGGATCGCACCGCGATTTTCGCCTGCATCTTGCCGTCGAGCTTGTCGAAATCGGCGAGGCTGCTCAACAGCGGCAGCGCGCGGACGCCGGCAAGGTCGCTGCGTAGCGCGAAGCTTGGCTCGGCGGCCGACGCATCCGCGGTGACCTCGCCGCTGGCCTGGCCGCCATAGGCGCCGAGATTGGAAAACCGCGCCTTCAGCACGCCGCTGGCGAGCGTGGCGTCGATCGCGGCCGGCGCGAATTGCGCGCCGCCGGCGGTGAGTTCGGCGGCGGAGATCCGAATTTGCGCGTCGACATAGTTCAAACCGCTGACGTCGAAGGTCGCGTTGCTCCAGGGTTGCGCGCCGGCCGTGCCGCGCGGCGTGGCGCCGCCGAGGTCGAGCCGCTGGAAATCGAGATCGAGTTTGACCAGCGGCTTGCTGGCAAGATCGACCGAGGCCCAGCCGTTGAACGCGCCTTCGCCGAGCGTGCCCGACAGGCCGTTGATCATCACGGTCGAACCGTTGAGCCGGACTTCGGCCTTGGCCGACACCGGCGTTTTCAGCACGCCGGGCGCGTCGAGCACGATCTCGACCGGAATGTTCTGCCGCTCCAGCGGCGGCACCGGCGCGGTCGCGTTGATGTCGAATTTGAGCGGACGATCGTTGGGGCGATTGCTGATCTTGGCGCTGCCGGTGAGCCTGACCTTGCGGTCGGCGCCGATGGTGGCCTCGGCGTTGATGCCCTCGATGCGATTTTCCACGCGGTCGCGCAGGCTGGAAAACACCACCGTGCCGTCGGTCACCGTGATGCGGTCGATCGTGGGCTGGTCGGCAGCGCCGGAGGAGGCCGCCGGCCTGGCGGATGAGATCAGCTGTCCCGATCGTTCGCGCAGCAGCGGCACATACAGCACCGGTTTCCTGATGACGAGTTCGGTGACCTGCGGGCGGCCCGACCACAGGCTCGACAGCGTGATGTCGGCCTGGACACTGCCGACGGTGACGCGGCTGGCGCCGTCGCGGTCTTTCGGTTCCTGCAGCGTGACATCGTTCAGCGTGACGTTGAGCGACGGCCAGATTCCGATCTTGCTGGAGCCCGCGATGGTCAGCCGGTAGCCGGTTTCGCGCTCGACCCGCGTCTGGATTTCCGAGGTCAGGAAGCCCGAGGGCACGCCGACGACCAGCAACAAGGCGGCCACCACGATCATGGCGGCGATGGCGGCCCCGGCGATTTTCAGTACTCTCATGTCGTCATTCCAGATCGGCCAGCCGCAATCGAACTCAGCCCGGCGGTTGCGGCGCGGACCGTTGCCTTGTCGAGCTTATCCCGGAACGGGAAACCGCTCAAAGCCAGCAAAAATAATCCGCAGGTGCTGCAAAGATATGTGACTTATGACACACTTCGCCCCGGGCAAGGTTTGCTAACGCCCGTCTGGACGATATCGAATCCTCTCTGGAAGGCATTGCCATGAGTAAAGCGGCCGAATTTGCGGTCATTCTGAAGATGAATCCCATGTTCTCGGATCTGGGCTCCGACGAATTGCAGCGTATCTCCAGCCTTTGCCACACCCAGCACCTCGGGCCGAGCGAGATGCTGTTCCAGAAGGGCGATCCCGGCGACGCCCTGTACGGCGTCCGCCGCGGCCAGATCCGAATCGATACCGGGGCATCGGACGGTAGCCGCCTGACCCTGAACTTCATGGGGCCGGGGGATCTGTTCGGCGAGGTCGCGGTGCTCGACGGCGAGAGCCGCACCGCGGACGCCACCGCCGGCGAGCCGACTGAATTATTCGTGCTGCGGCGGGAGGATTTTCTCGGCCATCTCGAACGCGAGCCCAAGGTGGCGATCAAGATCATCCAGCTGTTATGCCAGCGGATCCGCTGGCAGAGCGAGCGGATGGAGGAATCCATGCTGCAGCCGCTGCCGGTGCGGCTGGCCCGCCGGCTCTGCGCGCTGTCGTCCGATTTCGGCTCCGAGGTGCATATTTCGCAGGAGCAGCTCGGCGTGTTCGTCGGCGCCGCCCGCGAAAGCGTCAACCGCCAGCTGCAGCTCTGGCGCAAGGATGGCATTCTCGATCTGCAGCGCGGTCGAATCCTGCTCCAGAACATGACCAAGCTGACGGCAGTGGCAAGAAACGACTGAAGCCTGGCCGGAGCCCTGGTTGAATGGAACGATCCGGCCACAGCCGGGTTTTACAGGGTTGGCGTTTAACCGGGGGTATTCAATGCAGCCGAATCAGCGGCTCAACGCGTCAGCTTCTGACGATGGCCGCTACCGCATGCTGATTGAGGCCATTACCGATTACGCCATCTATATGCTCGATCCCAACGGCATCGTATCGAGCTGGAATCCCGGCGCCCGGCGTTTCAAGGGCTACGAAGCCTCCGAGATCGTCGGCGAGCATTTCTCGCGCTTCTATACCGAGGCCGATCGCGCTTCTGGCTTGCCGCAACGGGCGCTGGAAATCGCGGCCCGCGAAGGAAAATTCGAGAACCAGGGATGGCGTGTCCGCAAGGACGGCAGCCGGTTCTGGGCCTATGTGATCATCGACCCGATCAAGGATGCTTCCGGCAATATCGTCGGCTACGCCAAGATCACGCGCGACCTGACCGAGCGCCGGCTCGCCGAGGAGCAGCTCCGGCAAAGCGAGGAACAGTTCAGGCTCCTCGTCCAGGGCGTCACCGACTATGCGATCTACATGCTGACGCCGGAGGGCCTGGTGTCGAGCTGGAACGCGGGTGCGGAGCGGATCAAGGGTTACCGCGCCGGGGAAATCATCGGGCAGCATTTCTCGCGGTTCTATACCGAGCCGGAGCAGCGCGCGGGAGCCCCGCAAGCAGCGCTCGAAACCGCGATGCGCGACGGCAGATTCGAAAAGGAAGGCTGGCGCCTCCGCAAGGATGGCAGCAAGTTCATGGCCAGCGTCGTCATCGATCCGATCCGCGCCGACGATGGCACGCTGCTGGGCTTCGCCAAGATAACCCGCGATATCACCGAGCGCAAAAGGTCGGAGCGCGCGCTGCAGGAGACCCGCGAAGCCTTGTTCCAGTCGCAGAAAATGGACGCAATCGGTCAGCTCACCGGCGGCGTCGCGCATGATTTCAACAATCTCCTGATGGCGGTGCTGGGCAGCCTCGAATTGCTGCGCAAGCGTCTTCCCGACGATCCC
>NZ_JAUYAN010000208.1 GCF_030693485.1 Bradyrhizobium sp.
GTCAAGTTCGCAGCTTCAGGCGGCGCGGGCGACGGTGGCAAAAGTGCATGGCTCGCCGGGGAGATCACTTATAAGTCGTAAACCACTGCGCGGGGAATGCCGGGTGATTCCGGTGTGACCTGACAACGCGTGTGCGCTCTAGCCACTACCGTTGCACACGCGGCTATCGGGCGCATCGGGCGCCCGGCATTCCCCGCGCCCTCTGAATGGAGAGGGCGGCAAGTTTCCAGCAAACCTCGGGCGAAACGCGCCGCGAGATCGCGAAACTGTATCTTAAGTTTGAAATCGAAATCCCTCATCCGTCGTCCCTGCGAACGCCGGGATCCATATGCCGCGGCTTATCGGTGAGACGTTGGTGTTAGATACCTTCTGCAACAACAGACGACCGGGGTTATGGGTCCCTGCGTTCGCAGGGACGACACCGGATGATGCCGCAACCCACCCCTCACGCCCGCCAGTCGTAAATCCAGTCCTGCCGCGCCAGCATGCGTTGCGGGCCCGCGGCGCGGATGAACCAGTCGCGGGCCAGCGCCGCCGGGCCGGCCAGATGATAGATCGTGCCGTTGCGCCGTGCGGTGCGCTGCACCCGGCTGACGCGGGCGCGGCGCAGCTGGCCGTAGCGCTTCAGTGCGGCGGCCATGCCGGCGGCGCTTTCGCCGGCGCCTTCGCCCAGCACCTTGGCCAGCACCGCCGCGTCCTCGATCGCCATGCCGGCGCCCTGCGCTGCAAACGGCAGCATGGCGTGGACGGCGTCGCCCAGCAGCGCCACCGCGCCGTCGCTCCATTGGCCGCCCTCGGGCGCCGTGAACAGCGCCCATTTGCGCCAGTCGTCGACGGCGCCAAGCATCATCCGCGCCGGCGCGGGCCAGCGGTAGGTGGCAAACGCGTTCTTGATCTCGGCGGCCTCGCCGGGCGCGCTCCAGCCCGGCCGGTTCCAGGTGCCGGGCACCACGGCGACGACGTTGATCAGGCGCGCGCCCGAGATCGGGTAGGCGACCAGATGGGCGTTCGGCCCCATCCAGAGCTGGACCCGGCGCGAGGTGTATTCGCGCGGCAACTGGGTGGCGTCGAGCGTGCCGCGCCAGGCGATCAGGCCGGAGAATTGCGGCTGCACCTCGGGAAACAGGTGCTGCCGCACCGTCGACCAGATGCCGTCGGCGCCGATCAGCGCGGTCGCCCGTTCCTGCTGCCGCGTCATGCCGCTGCGCTGGACCACCGTCAGTCCCTTGGCGTGCGCGGTGACATCCTCGAACTGGCAGCCGAGCCTGAGCTCGATATCGGGATGATCGTTGACCGCCGCCGCCAGCGCGCCCTGCAGGTCGGCGCGATGCACCACCCAATAGGGCGCGCCGGCGCGAAAGGAGGCGGCCTCGCCGAGCGGCAGCCGTGCGATTTCGCCGCCGTGGCGGGCGCTCATGATGCTGACGGCCTCGGGGATCACCGCGCGCCCGGCGAGCCGCGGCTGCAGGCCGAGTTCGATCAGCACCCGGCTGGCGTTGGGCGACAATTGCAGGCCGGCGCCGGCTTCCTCGAGCCGTTCGGCCTTCTCCAGCACGACGATTCGAAACCCCTTGAAGGCAAGCGCCAGCGCCGCCGTCAGTCCGCCGATCCCGGCACCAGCGACGACGATGGTGCGTGAGATGGCCACAGGTCGATCAGGCGACCTTGTCTTTCAGCACGCATTCGGGAGGACGGGCCTGGCCGGCCCCAAGGTCGGCGGCGTAGCGATACAGCGTCGAGCAATAGGGGCAGATGATCTCGTTGTCGTTGCCGAGATCGAGGAACACATGGGGGTGGTCGAACGGCGGATTGGCGCCCACGCACATGAACTCCCGCGAACCGATCTCAATAACCGAAACGCCGGCATCATTGTGGAAGTGCGGAACGACGTGATCGGACATTGTATTTCACCCTGATGGCAAATGCGGCGGACGCGGTCATGGACGCAGGCTGGCAAGAGCGCCGCGCGCCATACTGATACTTGCGGAAAGTGCTGATTCCTAGAGCCCCGGGAGCTCATTTGCTCATGCAATTCGACACAATCCTGTCGTCCCAGAGAAGCCCTTCTTTCGTCGGGGCTGTTGTGTCCGAAAAACGGCACACCATCTTGAGGGGAGCGAAACACTGGGTTTTTCGGGATGAAGCGGTCGCGGATAGTTCCGGCGCTGGCTGGCTTGGCGGTGTTCGCCGTGGCGTTCGCGCTGCTGTGGCCGCACGCCCGCGACTCCTTCGCCGTGCTGGCGGCGCAGGACGATCCGGCCGAGCTTTCCGACGTCCAGTTCAGTTCTGCGTTGCGGAATAACGCCGCGGTGGTCTCCGAGAACATCGAGGCGGCGCTCGCCGCCAACGACGCCGATCTCGCCGACA
Source organism: Bradyrhizobium sp. (assembly GCF_030693485.1). Lineage (GTDB taxonomy): Bacteria > Pseudomonadota > Alphaproteobacteria > Rhizobiales > Xanthobacteraceae > Bradyrhizobium. The sequence continues at coordinate 2,368 of NZ_JAUYAN010000208.1, forward strand.
GTTTTGTCAGCCTGGCCAGGGAAAAGAACATCCCGCTCGGCGACGACCTGGTGAAACGGGTGAGCGACAAGGTCGCGGAACACAATTCGACGTCGCACATTGCAAAACGCTTCGTCACCGGGTTCGTGGTCGGCGAGGCCGACGACGTCGCCAGCCTGTCCGGCACGGTGGCCGGCGATCTCTTCGTCTATGGCGACATCAGGGACGTGGTGCGCGAAGGCAAGAGCCTGGCGATGGGCGAAGACACCGACCAGCTGGTGCTGGGGCTCGCTGCCGTGGGCCTCGTGGTGACGGCGGCGACCTATGTCTCGGTCGGCGGCGTGGCGCCGCTGCGTGCCGGGCTGACGCTGGTCAAGGATGCCCGCAAGGTCGGGCGGCTCGGCGAGGGGCTGACGCTTTGGGCCGGCCGTTCGGCGCGCGAGATGGTCGACACGCCCGTGCTGCAGCACGCGATCGCCTCCGGCTCGGTGCTGCGGCCGGTCCAGACCATGACCGCGATCAAGGCGGCGTTCCGCGCCGAAAAGGCCGGCGCGCTGGTGCGCCTCGCCAAGGATGTCGGCCGGGTCGGCGAGAAGGCGGGTATCCGCGCCGCAAAAGACACACTGAAAATCGCCGAAGGCCCCAAGGATGTCGCGCGCGCCGCGCGGCTGGCGGAGGCCAAGGGCGGCCAGACCCGCGCGTTCCTCAAAGTGCTCGGCCGCGGCGCGCTGCTGCTGGTCACCGGGGCCTTCAATCTGACGATGTGGGTATTCGGCGCAATGGTCGCGCTGGCCGGCTTGCTGTCCTCGATCAAGGCCACCACCGAACGCCTGACCATGGCCTGGCTGCGCCGCAAGAAAGCCCGGCGGCTGCGCCGGCAGAGCGCGAATTCGGCCCTCGCGCCCTCTCTGGTGGGCACCGTCGCGCACGGCTAGGATCGCCGCCAGTTTTCCATTGCCGATCCCGTTGTCCCCAAAAAAATATGGAATTGCTGATGCCGAGTTTTCACAACGGCGAAGTTGAAATTGCCTATCTCGACGAAGGCGAGGGCGATCCGATCCTGCTGGTGCACGGCTTTGCCTCGACCGGGAACGTCAACTGGGTCTATCCGACCTGGGTGTCCGAGCTGAGGAAAAGCGGCCGCCGCGTCGTCGCGCTCGACAATCGCGGCCATGGCGATTCCGGCAAGCTCTATGACGCCGCGGCCTATGAGATCGCCATCATGGCCGGCGACGTCATCGCGCTGATGGATCATCTGAAGCTCGATCGCGCCGACGTGATGGGCTATTCGCTGGGCTCGCGGATGACGGCGATACTGGCGCGGCAGGCGCCGGCGCGGCTGCGCTCGGCGATTCTCGGCGGCATTGGCATCGGCCTGATCGAGGGCGGCGGCCCCGGCGAAAACGTCGCGGCAGCGCTCGAGGCGTCGTCGCTGCAGGACGTCACCGATCCGGTGGGACGGACCTTTCGCGCCTTCGCCGACCAGACCCGCAGCGACCGCCGGGCGCTGGCGGCCTGCCTGCGCGGCTCGCGCCGGCTGATGACCCGGCAGGAGGCAGCCGGCATTGCGGTGCCGGTGCTGATCGCGGTCGGCACCACGGATGACATCGCGGGTTCGGCGGATGCACTGGGAAAGATCATCCCCGGCGCCGAGGTGCTGCATATCCCGAACCGCGACCACATGCGGGCGGTCGGCGACAAGGTCTACAAGGCCGGCGTGCTGGATTTTCTCTCACGGCGGAAGTGAGGTTTCGGCTTCGTCGCCGCGGGTGAAATGCCTGACCAGCGCGATCAGCGCGACCAAGCTGGCGACCCAGGCGAGGCGCGCGCCGTAGCGGTCATGCGGTCCCGATATCACGCCGCAGACAAAGGCGTTGCCGAGAAGCGCGAGCGTCACCGTCGCCGCGAGCAGCGTGAGATCATCGAGCCGCCGGCGCCAGACCGCGATCGCGAAGATGGCAACGACCGCCAGCATCGAGGCCAGCGCGACCGGTACGTGCAGCCGGTTGATGGCGTCAAAATCGATGTCCCGGTGCTGCTGATACGCCGCGCGCATCGAGTTCAGCTGCGCCGGCAGATAACGCTCCATGATCCCGTAGGTGTGGCCAATCAAGCCGTTGGTGCCTTCGCCGGTTCCGACGAGCACCAATTGCTGCGCGGTGGCGACGATGGCGGCCTCGGCCTGCCGCAGCGGATATTCGACCAGCGACCGCCGCACGATCAGGCCCATCTCGTCGTTCAGGCCCTTGAAGCGGCCGAGATCGTCGAACACGCTGCTGCCCCACAAAAACCTGTCGGCGGTGGCCGGCAATGCATTGCGATAGGGGCAGAGCTTCAGTTGCTGCTGAGGGCAATGATCGTCGAGATATCGTTTGACGATGCCGTCCTGCAGCATCCGGCCGAACGCAACGCCGTAGCCGCCAGGCGTCCAGGCCAGCTGGCCCGATAGGGCGAGGTTGGCGGATAGCAGCATGGCGGCGCCGGCAACAAGCGTCAGGCTGCCTTGCAGCAGTCCGGAAACGGCGATCCGCCCGCGCAAGAAGGGGCGCGCAATCCAGCCGGCGCAGCACAGCCCGAGCAGCACCGCCAGCGTGGCGCTGTGGGTCGACGCGGCGAAGGCCGTGAACGCGAACAGCGAACATTTTTCAACACCGGAAATCTGCCTCCCGTGCACGACCAGGATGAACAGCGCCAGCACCGACAGACCTGTAAGGATGTCGGTCAGCAGCGTGGAGGCGAGCCAGGGCAGCGCGGTGGTCAGGGTCAAGGCGAGGCTGATCGCCATCAGCCGCCACGGCCGCAGCAGGCCGAACACGCGCAGCGCCAGTTGCAGGATCCAAAGCGTCGCCAGCGCCTGAATGCCCAGATTGATCCAGAAGCGCGACCCCTGGCCGAAATGCAGATAGAGCCCGAACACGGTGGACCGGCTTGGGACCAGATAGCCTTCGTACCACCGGGCCAGATAGCCACCGGTGTCATATTGCAGCAGCGGGTAGCCGTTCCACAACGCCGGCAGGACCAGCATCAGGGGGATCGCGACGGCCGCCATCCAGACCCAAGCCGGATCGGCCGCGCGCGCGCGCGATAAAGTATGCGTGTGAATGCTTCGTCCCCCCAGACCTGCAATCATCATGCCTCGACTGCCTTGCCAAAATCCACAGATAGTTGGAACCCGGGCCGCTTGATTTTCCGGAATGGCGCGCCACCTTGAGCCAACGTTTTCGGGAAGCGGATTTCGGCCCCGGCAGGAAATCGTGCCGTTTCAAGGTTTTGGCGCAGTTTCCTGAGAAGGGCTGCGGTTCGCCTGGCCTGATGCGGGACAGCCGTCCGCCCGTCGTGCTATGGTGCGCGCCGGGAACATCAGAATTTTGCGAGAGCAGCCCATGGCAGTGCATCAGATCAATCCGCAGAGCGCCAAACTGGCGGCGCTCGATCCGATCTGGGAGCGGGTGCGGACCGAGGCGGAGGATATCGTCCGCCGGGAGCCGGAGCTCGCCTCCTTCATCTATTCGACCGTGCTGCATCACGACCGGCTGGAAGCCGCCGTGGTGCATCGCATCGCCGAACGGCTCGACCATTCGGCGCTGTCGGGGGATTTGATCCGCCAGACCTTCGATGAGGCGCTGCGCGACGATCCCGATCTCGGCAATGCTTTCCGCGCCGACTTGGTGGCGGTGTTCGACCGCGATCCCGCGACCTCGCGGTTCATAGATCCCTTGCTCTATTTCAAGGGCTTTCATGCGATCCAGACCCACCGCCTGGCGCACTGGCTCTATCTGAAAGGCCGCAAGGACTTTGCCTATTATCTGCAGAGCCGCGCATCGGCGGTGTTCCAGACCGACATCAATCCCGCCGCAAAAATCGGCCGCGGCATCTTCCTCGATCACGCCACCGGTTTCGTGGTCGGCGAGACCGCGGTCATCGAAGACGACGTCTCGATCCTGCACGGCGTCACGCTCGGCGGCACCGGCAAGGAGAACGAGGATCGCCATCCCAAGATCCGGCGCGGCGTGTTGATCGGGGCGGGCGCCAAGATTCTCGGCAACATCGAGGTTGGCCATTGCGCCCGCATCGCCGCGGGCTCCGTGGTGGTGAAGCCGGTACCGCACAACGTCACCGTAGCGGGGGTTCCCGCCAGAATTGTCGGCGAGGCCGGCTGCGCCGAGCCATCGCGCACCATGGATCAGATGATCAACGCGATCGGAATTTGATTTCCAGGGGGCATTCCGCCAAAGCATGATTCCCGTAGGGAATCGCGCGCCGAATTCTGCAAGTTGGGCTGGCAGTTCGGCGCGACCCGGCCTAGAACTTCCCGAAACCTCAATCGTATTGGAGACTGCCGTGGACGTTCAGGAAGTCAGGAAACTCGACGCCTACCTCAAGCGCGTGTTCGGCAATCAAAAGCTTCGCGTGGTGCCGCGCCCGAAAAAGGACGACTCGGCCGAGGTCTATATCGGCGAGGAGTTCATCGGCGTGCTGTTCGTCGACGATGAAGACGACGACCGCTCGTTCCAGTTTCAGATGGCGATCCTCGAAGAGGATCTGGTCGATCAGGGCTGAGCAGCGTCAGACTGAATTATCACTTCGGCGCGTGCAGCTGCAGCGTCAGGCGGTCCATGGCATTGGCGACATCGCGCCATTGCGCCAGCCAGCTCCTTGGAAAGCGAAACGTCAGATCCGCGCCGTCGATGCGGCGCTCGCTCAGGCACATGCCGGGGGTGGCGGCGTCGCGCGTGCAGCGCGCGTAGAGGTTCGGCGCCTTCGCAAGGAACAGATCCTCGTTGCCGTAGGGCGTGCCGTCGCGAAATGCGCGCACCGTCAGACCGTCCTGTGCGGGCGGCGAGGCCTGTTCAAGATAGCGCGGATAGATGGTGCGCACGCGGGCATCCGGTGCCAGGATGTCATGATGCGCCGAAATTGACAGGAAGATCCGGTCGATCGGCTGTATCGAATCCTCGACGGTATCGGCGCTGACATGCTTAGGGGCGTCGGGAGCCTCCAGCGCGGGAAACGTGAAGCTGAGATCGACGCGTTCCTGCGGCCCCGAATGGCGCTGGATCTTGCGGCGCACCGCCATGGTCGGCACGTTGAAGAGGGACGCTCCGACGCTCACCGGCAGCCGCGCCGGACTGCTCGAAGCCTTGGGCCCGAAGGTCGGCCACAGCAAATAACCGACCACGGCAATCGCGCAGGCCGTCATTGCGCCCCCAACCATGACCGGAATCATGTGGCTGCGGCGACGCCGTCGCGAACGGCGGGCGATGTGCTGCACGGATGAAAGGAAGGTCATGAACCAAACAGCTTGAGGTGGCCCCGGGGCTCGAATCACCCGCAAATATGCCATGGGCCGGCCGGTTACCGCACGATTTCGCGCGGTTGGCACCGGCGCGAGCCATGTCCGGGGGGCGGTTCCGGACGCCGGCGTTAACCTTTCCTTAAGGATAGTGTGGCGGCAGCCGGCCAATTTTGCGATGCAAGGGACAGTTGCTGGACGTTGATGTTGTGTAGCGGAAGTGCCTTTTTATGTCGCCTGATGCGTTGAATTCCCTGTTCTCCCTTTGCATCGGCTTTGCGCTGGCGGGCGCGCTGACCAGCGGATATCAGGCCCTGGTGCAGCGCCCGGCGGGCTTCGGATTGTTGCAGGAGGGCGTGGCGCCGAAGGCTTTCGCGGCCGTTCCGTTCCTGGTGTTCGCCGCCCCCTTCATCATCATGCGCAACACGCTGCGCGGCGCGCGGATCGAACGCCGCCGCTTCCAGTTCGTGATGATGGCGACCGTGCTGGCGGGATTCTGGAGCATGATGTCCGGCACGTTCTTCCTGATGACGCTGCGCGCCGCCGGGGTGCTGGCCTGAGCCAAACGTCTATGCCAATGTCGCCGCGAACCGGAGACTGACTGGGCATGGCGATCTACGAACTTGACGGGCAGGCGCCCGAAACCCCCGCGGACGGAAACTACTTCATCGCCGATACCGCCACGGTGATCGGCAGAGTGCGCTTGCACAATGCCGCGAGCGTATGGTTCGGCGCGGTATTGCGCGGCGACAACGAGTGGATCGAGATCGGCGAAAATTCCAATGTGCAGGACAACTCGACCTGCCATACCGACATGGGTTTTCCGCTGACGATCGGAAAGAACTGCACGGTCGGTCACAACGTCATCCTGCACGGCTGCACGATCGAGGATGACGCGCTGGTCGGGATGGGTTCGATCGTGATGAACGGCGCCCGGATCGGCCGCGGCAGCGTCGTCGGCGCGGGCTCGGTGATCACGGAAGGCAAGCAGTTTCCCGAATATTCCCTGATCATCGGATCGCCGGCGCGGGTCATTCGCACGCTCGATCCCGCGCAAGTCGCCAAAATGGGAAGTGCGGCGAAATTCTACGTCGCCAACGGGGCTCGCTTCAAAAAGGGCATGAAGAAAATCGGCTGAAGCCTGCGGCGGTCAGCTGACGTCGCGGCGTAAACTTTTTCGCAGCGGGGGTGAGCGGACTGCCCCGGTGAGCCGCCCTCGGCGAGGGCTGGTAAGCCGGTCAAAAATGAAACCCGCCCGGGACGTGCGATTTTGGTATAGCATGCCCACGTGGCGATGATTTCCGCCTGTTCGCTGTTTACGCCGTTTGCCTCCTTTGATGGATGCTCACCATGCTCACAGCTCCCGTCTACACGTTGCTGCTCCTGGGCGTCATCGTCGGTCTCGGCGCCGCCTTTGTGTGGATGTTCTGGGAATTCGAGCAGATCAGGCTGCGCCGTCGTCGCGCTCGCTTCGGGGCGGTCGCCAGACCGCCGCGCCGGGACAGCCTGCGATAGCGCGCCGCCCGGCATCGCCGCATTGCGCCGATCGCTTGAGAAAAAACAAGGCCGTCGACGCAGTATAACGCCAACGGCCTTGCCAGCCCCGGATATTGAAATTGGCTTGCGCCATCCGGTGAATTGCATGATGCCCCGGAACATTACGGGCATATGTGATCCAGTTCACAATCGGCGAGAAAAAGTTCTGACGGGCCTGCCGGCGCGGGCCATTTAGGCGCGCGATGCTTTCGGTAACGGCACGGGCACGGGCTTAGCCCCGCGAATTGCCACGCTTGCGCTGCGACACGGCGCTGCGTTTTTTCTTGACCGACGACTTTCGAACCGACGGTGGACTTGAGGGTTCGGAACCCTGCGCGCTGGCGAAGGACTGGCGCAGGCCGTCGATCGCGCCGGTCAGGCTGCCGACCTGCTCGGACAGCCGCTTGGTCTCGGTTTGCTGCGCGGCCAGCAGCCGCCTGACGGTCTGCAGCTGGTCCTGCACCACCTGCAGCTGGTCGATCGACTCCTGCTGGGTGGCTTCCAGGCCCTTGGTTTTCTCCACCAGTTGCTCGGAAGCCTGAGCGGTGCGGGCCTGCAGCTGCCTGACCGCAACGACGCGGTCCGGTTCGGGCGAGTTGCCGGTGTAGCCGCGCCACAGCGCGATGGATCCGCCGCCGGCCACCAGGGCGACCAATATGGCGGCGGCGAGGGCAATCGGCTGCGAACTGATGCGCGAGAGGCCACTCTTCGTATCATTGAGATCGATCATGGGACTCCAAAGCCTGGCGGAAGGCGAAAGTTCCAGCACGCTCGACGCCTGCCCACCGGCACGGCGCTCATACAAAACGCTTCAGTAGCACGGATGTCGCCGGCCGTCCTGGCCGCGGTAGTTCGCCGACGATTGCCCGCAAAGGCGATCGAAGCCGTCATAGATGCCGTAGGGTCGTTCATTCAGCGGCACCACGACGCGGTCCGGCAGCGCCGTCGTTCCCGGGTAGAAATCGGCCGGGCCGTAATTATGGGAATAGTCGATGATCAGCGGAGCGACCGCCTGGGCCCGCTGGCGATGAACGCGAACGCCTGCATCGGCAGCAAACGCGGGCACGGAAACCACGAGCAACGCCGCGGCAGCCAGCAATTTCAACTTCATTTCGCCCTCGTTTACGATCAGGTGACGAATTCTAGCGGCATCGGGTGGGGCGGTAAAGGGAAGAGGGTGGTGGTGGAGGGCTCCTCCACCGGGCGTTGCCAGGGCGGTTGGAGCCGGGTCGCGACCCGAGCGGCCCTGGGATCATGCCCGGAAGGCAGCCGCAACGCTGACGCGGTGCTGGTTCGAACAAAAATATTGAAAACAACCCCATGTACAGTAGCCGGTGGTCGCCGCCAGGAATGCCGCTTCGTCTCGAATATCTTTTTATGTCAATGGCTTATGCCACAAAAAGTTGCGGCCAGCTCTTGGGGGAGAGCTGGCCGCGCGCGATCCGGTCTGGGACGGGGAGGGGTGGGGATGTGACCGGGTCGCGTGTCCTGTGATTCCCTGTTTCGGCTGTCTGTCAGCGATCCCTTGCGCTGGCGGTGGCGACGGCCGGGCGGTTGTCGCCCAGCGAAACCCATAGGTTGGGATCGCTCTGCGACTGACGCTTGACGAAGCGGTATCCGGTCTCGGTCCAGGCCAGGACGTTCTCGTTCTGGTTGTCGAGCACGAACTCGCCCTTGTCGCTCTTGACGGTCAGCACCGCGTGGCCTTCGCCCTTCTTGTCGCGCACCACCGTGATCAGCAGCGCTTCGCGCGGCCACCCGGCGTCGATCAGCATCTTGCGCTTCAGCAGCACGTAGTCCTCGCAGTCGCCGTAGCCGTCGGTCGGCAACGACCATTTCTCGATCGTGCCCCAATGATCCATGTCGGTCAGCGGCTTGATGCTCTCGTTGACCCATTTGTTGACCCGCACGAGGTCCCGCCATGCCGTCTGCGACATCACGATATCGCGCGGCTGCGAGGCGCGGCCCCGGCAATCCACCGGATTGTCGGCGCAGAATTCAACCCAGCCGATCGGCGGTCGCGTGGTGTCGCCAAGGCTGGCATAGAGCGTCTCACCCGCGGCCTGCGCCGGCGCATTCAATCCAATCAGGATGGCGACGACCGCCAGTCCTTTCCCCTGTCCCCAACCAAACATTGTGGCCCCCGTTTCTTGTTGGGACCATGTTTCGCACAAAGGTTTTGCGCCGCCGCTAAGTCGAGCAAGTACATTTGAGATGAACACTAGTAAAAGACGGGCTTAATTCGATCTATACTTGAATAAACTTAGATTAGAATTTTAGACAACTGCAATTGATTCAAATTTTAGGCATTAAGCCGCCGAGGCCCGCCGATGCTGGGTTTGCCAAGGCAAAAGCCCGCGACGTTAACCACAAGTTGCAGGCGGCAAACGGCGAAAGGCGGCATCCGCAACGCGGATACCGCCTTCAGGTCGGATCAAAGCAGGGGAATTGCGGGCTAAGGCGCTTTACCGCGCGGTAACCGCGTCCTCGAGCGTCTCGGCCAGCTGCTCGTGAACGAACTCCAGCGCAAAGCCTTCCTCGAGGTTTCGCACCACCCGGGACTGCACCTTGCCGAGCAGCACCAGCGATTTCAGCGGTGGGCGGTTTTCCGCGGCGATGGCGGCGCCCGACAGCGACATGTCGATGATCCGGCAGGTCATCTTGGTGCCGTCTTCCAGCGTGAGCAGCGAAATCGGGTTGCGCGGGATGATGCGGTCGTGGCGGCGGTCTTCCGGCAGGTTGAGGATGTCACGGTTGGCGAGCCAGGTCAGCTGCGCCGCCAGCTTGTCGCGCTTGCGGGCGGTTGCGCCCACGCTCATGGCAAAACCATTGTCGATGATGCGGGTGATCTTGCCCTCGACCCGGCCGATATGGTCGAGATAGGCGATCACGCGGTCGCCGACATTGCCGATGCCCGGCGCCAGCAGGGCGAGCCCGCCCGGCGACATATTGATGATCTGGCAGGGAAATTCGCGGCGATCCGGCAGCATGTAGCGGCCCAGCAGGTGAACCTTCACCCGCTGGAAGCGCCGGCGCTCCTCTGCGGCCGGCAAAATCGTTCGTCTGTGCGCTAACGCCATCTCGCCACCCGACCACCGGCTTTTCGGTGTCTCCAAACCCTACGGCCAGCAGGGTTAACGAGGAGTTAGCGGCGGTTGCGGGAAGGGTGGATCATGCCGCTTTCGGTATCGGATGCGGGATCCGGTTGAAGCCCCAAAGAATGAGCGGGCACAGCAGGATCATCGCCGCGCCGAAGTCGAACGCCGCCGCGGCGCTGCCGGTCCATTTGGCGCAGGCGCCGCCGATCACCGGGCCCAGCATCATGCAGGCGTAGAACATCGTGAAGAACAAGCCTATGCCGATCGCGCGGGTCTGAGGCTGCAGCGCGCGGGCGGGCAGGCTCATGATCGGGCCGGCGGGCAGGCCGCTCACCAGCCCGATCGCAACCACGGTTGCGATCACGGCATTGCTTCGCGGCAGCGCAATCATCAGGGCGGCGAACACGAGGCTGGCCGCCACCAGGATCAATTGCGGACGTCGGGTCCGGTCGGCGAGGAAGCCGCCAAAGGGGACCGAGAGGACCGCGATCCACAACACGATGCTGATGGCCGATCCGGCCGCGGCGATCGACCAGCCGCGCTCGACCAGCATGGTCGGGAGGCCATGGTGGCGCGAACCGCGAACAGAACGGCGAGGACAGACCAGCGATTGCGCATCCATCACTCCCGCACCGTTTGGTGGTGCAAACTGGGACCGCGGGCCGCGGCTGTCAACGCCGCCGACCATTTGGCATCCTCGCTGACTTCACATAACCTCCCGCCGCCCACGCAACTGAAATCAACAATCGCCGAAGGGCCGGAGGAAACATGCAACAGATCCGCGTCGCCACCTATGACGGGCCCGGCGCAAGCCCGGTCATCCGTACCGTGCCGTGGCCCAAAATTCCGAAGAAGGCGGCCTTGATAAAGGTCGGCGCCTGCGGCGTCTGCGGCACCGATCTGCATATTCTGAAGGGCCACTGGCCGAAACCGTTGCCGTGGCCGTTCACGCTCGGCCACGAGATCGGTGGCGTGCTGGTCGAGGTCGGCTCCGAGTTCAGGGAAGACTTCATGAGCAAGCCGCTGACGGTCGGCTCAAAAGTGATGATCCCGCCGCTGATGCCGTGCGGCAATTGCTATTACTGCATCCACTATCCCGCGAGCGCCAACAAGTGCCTGACGCCGGTGTATTACGGCCGCTATCTCGGCTTCGACAAGGCGCCGCATCTGTGGGGTGGCTGGGCCGAATATGTCTATGTCGATCTCGAGGAACTGCCGGGCACCAAGATCTACAAGCTGCCCGATGACATGTCGCTGCGGCTCGGCGCGTTGTCGGAGCCGCTGACCTCCTGCATTCGCGCCTTCAATCGCGCCACTCGCGCGGGCGGGTTTACCTGGGGCGATACCGTCGTCATCCAGGGCTCAGGTCCGATCGGAATCCTGGCGGTGGCGGCGGCGCTCGAAATGGGTGCAGGGCGGGTGATCTGCGTCGGCGCGCCGGAGGCGCCGCGGCTGGCGCTGGCGCGCAAGTTCGGCGCGGAGGCGACCGTCAATATCGAGGAGGTGACGACGCCGGAGGCACGCATCAAGGCGGTGCGCGATATCGTCGGCGGCTTCGGTGCCGATCTCGTGATGGATTGCTCGGGCCATCCGAGCGCCGGCCCCGAAGGCATCGAAATGCTGCGCGATGGCGGCACCTATGTCGAGATGGGCCAGTTCACCGATGCCGGCTCGATCAACACGTCATGGCACCGCATCTGCACCAAGGACCTCAACGTGCTCGGTTCCTGGGGTTTTACCGGCAACGATTTGCCGCTTGGCGTCGACATGCTCTATCGCACCCGAAACAAGTATCCGTGGCTGGAGATGCAGACGATCTATCCCTTCACCGAAGAAGGCATCGGCCGCGCCGTGGCGGATGCAATGGCGATGAAGACGGTGAAGTCGACCATCGTGCCGTGGCCGGAACTGGTGGAGTAGGGAAGCTCAACGGCCGAACCTTGAGCATGAGGTCGGGGATGCAGCCCCTATCGTCATTGCGAGCGCAGCGAAGCAATACATCTTTCTTTGCGCGGTGAGGGGTCGAGGGGACAGGGACGCGCGCCGTGCAATTAAATTGGGCAGGTGCGACAAGAAAAGAGCCGCCCGCTGCCCAGGACGGCTCAAAGTCGTAGCTTGATAAAAGCCAGGCTCGTGTACCGCCGTTACCTTGTTTGCGGCCATACGAGGTTCAACGGGTAGCAGGCGCGCCGCCGATTCGCTGTGACCTGGCTAACACACTCAATGACTGTCGAGCGGGGAAGGGGAAGCGAGCAGACCCTCCAGAACAAGCGCGGTCTGTAGCGACATCGTCGCGGTCTTGAGGTAGGCCGGCTCCTTCAGCGCATTGTTCAGCATCCGGATGGCGATGGTCCAATGGCTCTTGTCGCGCTGCTCCAGCGAAAGGCCGGCAAAAAAGGTCGCGGCCTCTCCCACGGTCGCAATCACCGTTCCGTCGACCAGTGTGAGGGGAAACGTGAGACGGGAGCTGTTGCTCAAGCCCGACAATGCAAAATCCTGCGCCATGGGGCTATCTTACGCCCCATAGGCCAGGAAGTTCCATCAATCTTGACGACGTCAGAGATGTAGCGTCAGACCTCGACTGTCCGCTTTTCCTTCGCCGCTTCGAACGCCGCCAGCCGCTCGGCGAATTTGCCGTTCGCGGCACCGGCGCGCGCGATGATGACGGGCACCGGCAGGGTTTCGAAGAAATGACAGGCGACACGGTGGCCGGGGGCGGCCTCGCGCAGCTTGGGCTCCTCCGCCGAGCAGCGCGGCTGGGCATGGACGCAGCGGGTATGGAAGCGGCAGCCGCTCGGCGGGTTGAACGGGCTCGGCACGTCGCCCTGCAGCATGACGCGCTTGGCGCGCAGGCTGGGGTCGGGCTTCGGAATCGCCGACAGCAGCGCATGGGTATAGGGATGCAGCGGCCTGGCGTAGATCGTCTTCTTGTCGGCGATCTCGACCAGCTTGCCGAGATACATCACCGCAACACGGTCGCTGATGTGTTTGACGACGGCGAGATCGTGGGCGATGAACAGATAGGACAGCCCGAAACGCTGCTGCAGGTTCTGCAGGAGGTTGACGATCTGCGCCTGGATCGAGACGTCGAGCGCCGACACCGGCTCGTCGCAGATGATCAGGTCGGGATTGACGGCGAGCGCGCGGGCGATCCCGATGCGCTGGCGCTGCCCGCCGGAGAACTGATGCGGATAGCGGCTTGCATGTTCGGGCAACAGGCCGACGATCTCCAGCAACTCGCGGCCGCGCGCCTCGCGCGAGGCGGCGTCGCCGATGTCGTGCACCCGCTGCGGCTCGGCCAGGATCTCGCCGACGGTCATGCGCGGATTGAGCGAGGCGTAGGGGTCCTGGAAGATGATCTGCATGTGGCGGCGCAGCCGGCGTAACGCATCCTTGCCGAGATTGGCGATCTCCTCGCCCTTGAAGCGCACCGAGCCCGACGTCGGGTCCATCAGGCGCAGCACCAGTCGTCCGGTGGTGGATTTGCCGCAGCCGGATTCGCCGACCAGCGCCAGCGTCTCGCCGCGCGCGATCTCGAAGCTCACATCCTCGACGGCGCGCACCAGCCCGACCTGGCGGCGCAGGATGATGCCGCGGCTGACCTGGAAATGCTTGACCAGGCCGTCGACCTGCAGGACCGGGACTTCACTCATGCCGCCACCTCGACCGGCGCCTTCCAGCAGGCGACCAGATGACCGGGCGCGATGTCGCGCAAGGGAGGCGGCTCCTGCCGGCAACGGCGGTCGGCGAACGGGCAGCGCGGCGCGAAGCGGCAGCCCCTGGGCTGGCTGTTGGGGCTCGGCACCGTGCCTTCGATGGTGGCAAGCCGTTTGCGCTCGACGTCGAGCCGCGGGATCGAGCCGAGCAGACCGATGGTGTAGGGGTGCTGCGGGTCGGCGAACAGGTCGTTGACGTCGGCGCTCTCGACGATCTGGCCGGCATACATCACCAGCACCTGGTCGGCGACTTCGGCGATGACGCCGAGATCGTGGGTGATGATCAGGATCGCCATGCCGAGCCGGCGCTGCAGGTCGCTCAGGAGGTCGAGGATCTGGGCCTGGATGGTGACGTCGAGCGCGGTGGTGGGCTCGTCCGCGATCAGAAGCGCCGGCTCGCACGACAGCGCCATCGCGATCATGACGCGCTGGCGCATGCCGCCGGACAGGCTGTGCGGATAGTCGTCGACGCGCTGCGCGGCCGAGGGGATCTTCACCAGTTCGAGCATTTCGACCGCACGCACCTTGGCGGCCTGCGGCGACATCGTGGTGTGGGCGAGGATCGCCTCCACGATCTGCTGGCCGATGGTGTGGACCGGGTTGAGCGAGGTCATCGGCTCCTGGAAGATCATCGACATCTTGCCGCCGCGCAGCTTGCGGCGTTCGTCGGCCGACAGCCTCAGCACGTCGCGGTCGCCGAACATCACGGCTTCGGCCTCGACGTTGCCCGGCGGGCTCGGCACCAGGCCCATGATGGAGAGCGACGTCACGCTCTTGCCGCAGCCGGATTCACCGACCAGGCCAACGGTGCGGCCGCGCGGCACGCTGAAGCTGATGCCGTCGACGGCGCGGAACAGCCCGCGATCCGTCGCGAAGTGGGTCTTGAGGCCACGAACCTCCAGGAGCTTTTCCATCAGTAGGAGTAATCCAGACCCTTGTAGAAGGTGTTCTGATAGAGCATGTGCGGCCGCACCCCGTTCATCTTCTTCAGGCTCGTCGTGAACATCGCGATATTCATCACCGGCATCCACAGATGCTCGCCCATCACCTTTTCCTGCACGCGGGCGTAGTTGAGCGCACGGTCGGCGTCGGTCAGTGCGGCGCGGCCGGCTTGCAGCCACGCGTCGGTCTCGGGATCCTTCCAGTTCATGCGGTTGGGCGTCGGGATGTTTTGCGAGTTGAAGTAGATGTTCATCAGCTCGCCCGCGGAAATGTAGGGCACCGTCACCGTCCACAGCTCGTAATCCTGCTTGGCCATCTCGGCGGGTGCGATCGTGGAATCGTAGCCGACGATCTTCCAGTCGACGCCGATCTTGCGCATAAAGCCCTGGATCGCCTCGGAGACGCGCGGGAAATAGGCGACCTGCGTGAACACCACCTTCGGCGCGAGCTTGACGCCGTCCTTTTCGCGGATGCCGTCGGAGCCGACCATCCAGCCGGCTTCATCCAGCAGCTTCTTGGCGCGTTCGACGTCTTCCTTGATGACACCGGTGGTCTTGGTGGCGAAGTCGAGCGCCTTGGGATCGACGAAGGTGAACGCTGGCTCGGCATTGCCGAACATGATTCCCTTGACGATGTCGGCACGGTTGATGGCGATGTTCATCGCCTCGCGCACGCGCTTGTCGGCCACCATCGGCCGCGAGATCTTGTAGCCGTAATACATCAGCTGAAAGTTGGGCTTGGCCTCCTGGACCGTGAGGTTTGGCGCGGACTTGACCTGCTGGATGAACTGCAGCGGAATCTGGTGGGTGACGTCGAACTGCCCGCCCAGCATGGCGGCGACGCGGCTGGCGTCCTCCGGCACGATCTTGATGCTGAGCTTCTCGAACTTCACCGGGCCCTTGTTCTTGTACATCGACGGCCCCCATTTGTAGGCGTCGTGGCGCTTCAGCACGATCTCGGTGCGCGGCTGCCAGCTCTCGAAGCACCACGGTCCGGTGCCGTCGATCGACTTGATGCCGTAGTCCTTGCCCAGCGATTCCACGCTTTCCTGGTTATGGATGGCGTTGGTGTACATGGTGAGCTGCAGCAGCAGTTCGGAATAGGGTTCGTTCAGTTCGTATTCGACGGTATAGGGATCGGGCGCACGCAATTCCTTGATGTTGCCGGCGCGCCAGGCGTAGGGCGCCTTGGTGTCCGGATCCTTCAGGCGCTTGAAGCTGTAGATCACATCCGCGGCGGTGAATTTCTTGCCGCTGCAGAACTGTACGTCGTCGCGCAGCTTGAAGGTGTAGGTCTTGCCATCCGGCGTGATCGTCCACGACTTGGCGAGATAGGGGATCGGCGTGCGGCCGTCCCAATCGAGCGCCACCAGCGTGTCCTGGAACATGTTGACGATATCCGAGGTTGGCCCCCATGTGGTGCGCTGGCCATCGTAATGTGGCGCGTCGATCGACTTCATCAATTTGAGCGTCTGGGCCGATGCAGAAGACGAAAAGCCCAGCGCGAATGCTACAGCCAGAACCGTTCTGATCATGTTTGCAGTCTCGGATCGAGGACGTCGCGGAAGGCGTCGCCCAGAAGGTTGGCGGCCAGCACGATCACGAAGATCGCGAAGCTCGGGATCGTCGCGATGTGCGGCGCCATGAACAGGAAGTCGCGGCCCTGGGCCGCCATCATGCCGAGTTCGGCGGTCGGCGGTTGCGCGCCCATGCCGAGGAAGCCGAGCGCCGAGCCGATCAGGATGATCTGGCCGAAGCGCAAGGTGAGAAACACGAAGATCGTCGAAATGCAGTTGAGCGTCAGGTAGCGCCAGATCAGGGCGCCGTCCGACACGCCCACCGCGCGGCCGGCTTCCATGAATTCCTGGCCCATCACGCCGACCGCGGCGCCTCGCGCCACCCGCGCGACATCGGGCACGGTGGCAACGACCAGCGCGATCACCACAGCGGTGAGGCCTGCTCCGAAGATCGCGGCCACTGCGAGCCCGATCAGGATGGCGGGGAACGCCAGCATCACGTCGACCAGCCGCATGATCCAGCCGTCCAGCCGCCGGTAATAGGCGGCGAGGATGCCCAGCACGCCGCCGAGCAGGCCGCCGACGATCACGCCGACCAGACCGAGCATCAGGGTGCTGCGGGTGCCGAAGATGATGCGGCTGAGAATATCGCGGCCGGTGTTGTCGGTGCCGAACCAGTGCTGGGCACTGGGCGTCTGCATCACCTTGGTGAGGTCGGTATAGTAGGGATCGTAGGGCGCGATCCACGGCGCAAACACTGCCGCCAGCACGATTCCGGTGAGCAACACAGCGGCGGTCGCCGCCACCCGGTCGCGCGCCAGCCGGCGCATGATGCCGGCGCGGGCAAACACCGTTGCTTCGGGGTCCACGGCAAAGGGGGTTTCGAGGGCCTCGACGCTCATCTGCGCTGCACCCTCGGATCGAGATAGACGTAGAGTACGTCGACGATGAGATTGATCGACAGGAAGGCGATGGCGAGGATCATGATCGCGCCTTGCGCGGTCGGGAAATCGCTGGAGACGATGGCGCCGACTGCGAGCCGGCCGACGCCGGGCCAGGAGAACATGGTTTCCGTGACCACGGCGCCGCCGAGCAGGAAGGCCGCCTGCAGTCCGATCAGGGTGACGACGGGGATCATGGCATTGCGCAGCGCATGATGGATGATCACCACGGTCTCGCGCAGTCCCTTGGCGCGCGCCGTGCGCACGAAATCGGCGCCCAGCACTTCGAGCACCGCGGTGCGCGTCAGCCGCGCGATCGGTCCGATCAGCACGAGGCCGAGCGTCGTGGCGGGCAGGATCAGGCTTGGCAAGCCGCCGTCCCAGACCGGACCGGTGCGGCCGGTGAACGGCAGCAACGCCCATTTGTAGCCGACATACTGGATCAGGATCAGGCCGATGAAGAACACCGGCATCGAAACGCCCGCCACCGAGCAGGCCATGATGACGCGATCGGAGAGGCGACCGCGATTCACCGCCGCCAGCGTTCCCAAACCGAGGCCGCTGGGCACCGCGATCAGCATCGCTCCCAGCATCAGCTCCACCGTCGGGCCGATGGTCATCGCCAGTTCTTCGCTCACCATCCTGTTGGAAATGATCGAGCGGCCGAGATCGCCGCGCAGAACCCGCAGGATGTATTCGAAGAACTGGACGGGAATCGAGCGGTCGAGGCCGAGCTCCAGACGGATGGCGGCGATGGTCTCGGCCTTGGCGTCGGGCCCGGCGATGATCATCGCCGGATCGGCCGGCACCACCTGCAACAGACAAAAACAGAGGAAGAGAACCCCGAGCAAGGCGGGGAAGGAAATCAGCAGACGATGGACAATCTGTTGTCCCATGCGACGCCCACGGACACATTAGGCCAATGGGAAGCGACGCCGCTTACGCGAACGTTGTGCAGTCCCCTCCCTGGCAGCCGCGCTTCGTCCGACGTGCGCGAGCTTTGATTGTTTCGGGATACTGGCATGCGCTGGACGCGGCGTCACGCCCAATTTGTAAAACCGTTTCCGATTGCGCGCCCGTGTCGCGTGCAACCATGGCGATGCCTCGCGGCGCAGGGCGCGCGC
The DNA here is from genome assembly GCF_030693485.1 of Bradyrhizobium sp. Lineage (GTDB taxonomy): Bacteria > Pseudomonadota > Alphaproteobacteria > Rhizobiales > Xanthobacteraceae > Bradyrhizobium. The sequence goes on from NZ_JAUYAN010000208.1 coordinate 20,513, forward strand.
ATGATGAAGGCAAGCGGGGCTGACATTTTCGGAGGCGGCGGAAGCCGGCGCTAATTCCGCCACACGATAAATGCGGTCGTCCCCAAGCGGTGATGCCGGATTCTGATTCTGCGGGAAGCGTTCAGCGCAGCCCTTCATACACCATGAAGCCGCGCGCGACCGCGAGCTTGCGCAACGCGCGCGGAACGAATTTCTGCGTTTGATGGCCGATGTAACGCCACGACGTCAGTTTGAAATCGCTGAGCTGGCGATGATCGTTTTCGAACGGCGCCAGCAATCCGGTCAGGCTCAACGGTGAATGCGCGCGGGTGTTGAACGGCAGCAGCAGCAATTCCAGATGCGCCGGCCTGCCATCCTGCGAGACGGCGGTAATGCCGGCGACCGCCGCCAGCATTTCTTCCGAAACAACCGCGATGATGTCCTCGATCTCGCGGCGGGTGTCGGCTGAAAACAGCGCGGAGAAACTGCGATGCTTCAGATCGCAGCCGAGCAGGGCGCAGACTCGCGTTCCGGCGACCCGAAACGGGTAACCGGCGGCGCTGTCGTAGGACAGCACGAAGATATCGCCGAGCAGTTCGCGCACCGCGCCGGGTTCGATCTCGCTGCGATCGGGTGCGCGCGCCTCACCGCGCTTCCGGTCCCAATAGGCGAAGAACTCTAGGCTTGACGGATGTTTCATTATTCAGCCTTGCCCCTCGCGCCCGGACAGGACAGGCGGGACAGATCTGTCCCGCTTTCGCCCACGCGCATTCCCCGGTTTGTTTTGCAAGAGGGGCATTGCAGCGTCCATGCCGTGGGCGCGTTTTCGCCGCCCCGGCGGCGTCTTTGCGCCGTTAACGTTAAATTAACTATCGCCTTGGGGATCGGCGTGGTGGTGGCTAAGGTCCACTCGCTCACGTTCGCCGGTTTTCTCCAGGGGCCGGCGGGTTGTTACGTTACACAGGCGGCGTCAAACAGTTTGGTCATCGCGCGGGGAGGGGTGGGGATGTCACCCGGGACCTCGGTGCGAAAAGATCGACACGGATGAGGGAGGGTGTCTCAGCACCCTCCCTTTTTCTTTGGCTTTACATATTGTGCCCCAGAGCAGCAGCGTGAAGACGCTGCACCGCGTCGGGACACGAGAGACGCCGTATGTGCCCTTGCGCTGCCCGGCCAAGCCGCCTATTGGGGCGCAATCGCTCCCGTGAGCTGCTTGCTTCAGGTCTTGATCCCTTGGAATCTCCGCCAGAATTGTCGCAGGACAGCCCGCGCGAACCGATCCTGACGCTGCCCGGCG